>DATKVN010000001.1 GCA_035530055.1 bacterium
AAGGAAGCAAAGCTTACGCTTTGCTGCTACAAGTGGTGGTATGTGATGGATTATTCGGTTGTGATTCCTGTTTATAACGAAAGGGATAATCTCGAGATTTTATTAAACTCCCTCACTGAGGTTATGGATTCGCTTCAGAAAGAATATGAGATAATCTGTGTGAATGATGGAAGCAGGGATGGGAGTGATGAGGTTCTTAAGGCTCTAAAGAGAAAATATGAACAATTGAGGGTAGTAGAATTTGAAAGAAATTGTGGTCTAACAGCTGCTCTAGATGCAGGATTTTCTATGGCCCAGGGAGACATTGTAATTACTATGGATGCTGATATGCAAAACGACCCTCAGGATATTCCCAAGCTTCTTGAACGGATAGTAGATTATGATGTGGTCTGCGGGGTGCGAAGTGGCAGGCACGACCCCTGGTTAAGGATTATTTCTTCCAGGATAGCCAATTATGTCCGAAATAAAGCAACTAAAGAAAATATTATAGATGTGGGCTGCACGCTCAGAGCCTATAAGAGAAAGTTCTTGTCCAGACTGAAACTTTTTGATGGAATGCATCGCTTCCTTCCCACTCTTCTTAAATGGGAAGGGGCTAAAGTTATGGAGGTGGAAGTTGACCATCATCCCCGACTTTATGGAAAGACAAAGTACGGCGTCTGGAATAGAGTGTTTAAAGCGTTTATTGACCTTTTGGCAGTAGTGTGGATGAAGAAAAGAAGACTAAATTATAAAATTAAGGAGTAGATTATGAACTACTGGTTAATATTAGGTTTTTTTGCTCAGGCGATGTTTTTTATGAGGTTCCTTTTTCAGTGGATTGCCTCGGAAAGAAGAAAGGAGAGCTACATTCCCAATATTTTCTGGTTCTTCAGCCTTTCCGGTGGGCTTCTCCTTCTAACTTATGCCATCCACAGGAAGGACCCGGTATTTATTCTGGGACAGTCGGTTGGTTCGTTTATTTATCTTAGAAACATAATTCTCATTTATGGGAAGAAACAGAAACCGGCTTGAGCGGGAAAGCTGATGAACTTAAAAACGAAAGCATTGGGATTTATTAAAGGGAAGGAAATATATTTTATTCTCGCTATAGCATCTTTTGCTCTATTCTGTTCGGGTTTTTCGGAGATAACCACTCACCAGAGTGATGAGACTTATTACCTCAGTTCCGGCTTAAATATGGTTAAAAGCGGGGATTGGATAACACCAGTCTTTGAAGGCCAGGAAGTGAGGTTTCAGAAGCCCATACTATTCTATTGGCTTGTCGCTCTCTCTTTTAAGGTTTTTGGAGTTAACATATTTTCCGGGCGCTTGCCATCGGCCATTTTCGCTGCTTCTGGTATACTACTCATTTACTATTTCTCGCTGATTCTTTTCGGTAATTCCAAAGGAGCACTCTTCTCTGCGCTTGCTCTACTTTCCAGTCCGCTCTATTTCCTTAACGCGCGAGCTGCCAGGACAGATATGGTGCTCACCTTTTTTATAGCCCTTTCCCTGCTCTTTTTTGCCAAAGGATTTTTTGGACAAAAGAAGCGGCGTTCGTACTTTATCTTCTCATTTATAGCTATGGGGCTGGCCACTATGACTAAAGGCCCTCCTGGTTTTTTGATTCCCTTGATATCCATAGTGGTACTATTATCGGTTTTTCCAAAGAATAGGCCGGTTTTAAAAGATATTTTTTCTCCCTGGCCGTTCATATTTTTTCTGTTGATAGTAGTTCCCTGGCCTTTGGCAATGTCTCTTCTTCATGGAAATAAATTCATAAATTCTTTCTTTTTCTCGGAATTAGTCAATAGAGTGGACAGGTCTTCGATAGATTTACTTTCCAACATTGGTTACTATTTGGGTACATTGTTAAGACATTTCTTCCCCTGGTCGATTTTTCTTCTTATTGGTATTCTCTCAACCAGGAAAAAGGAGAATAATAGAAATGAAATTACATTCCTCTTTCTCTGGTTAACTGTAACCTTTGGCATGTTTACTTTTTTTGTCTCTTCTGGCCATTCCCGATATTTGCTTCCTCTTTCTCCGGCTTTAGCGCTTCTTAGCGGAGAGTATCTGGTGAGGATTGAGGAGCAAGGTGCTTTCAGGAATAGAATTTTCAAATTAATGGTCCTTTTTATTTTAGCATTGTTTATACTTTTAGGTTTGGTTTTACTCTTTTTAACTGTTGCTATTTATTCCTTTGGGTATTATGGTTTCGCATTTTCCTTATTGGCGTTGATAGTTATACTGGGAGGGAGTATTCTTCTGGGAAGATTTTATAAGAGGCGGATCTTCTCACTAATTCCACCGACGATAGCCTGTACAATGGTAACGATTGCTTTTATTTTTATTGGAGGGATTATCCCGGCAACAACACCCGACCCCTGGAAAGAGCTGAGCTTGAAATACCTTAAAGGAGTTAGTACGGAAGACAAAGTTATCACCCTGGGACTCGGCAGAGGCCCAAGGGTTTGGTTAACTATCTACACTTCTCGGTTTTTGGATGGGATCTACTATGGAGACCAGATAGGTTTGGCTTACGATTATCTAGAAGGTGAAAAGGCATCACCAAAGACTTTATTTGTCATCTTGCCCGATTCTGAGTACATAAGACTTCCGGAGAACTTAAAACAAGATTATCCCATAAAAGGAAGTAGTTTTACCTATGATATGAAAGGAGAAGAAAATACAAAGGAGATTTTTCGGGCAATTCGCGAAGGGAGATTAAAGTCTTTTTTGGATGAACATAGAAAATACTTCTATGTATTAACGAATAGGAATAACTTGTAGGTGCCCCGTACAAGCGGGGTGGTCGCCGGAACTCTCTACTCTATTGGTAGTGTAGGGGTTTGTCCCCGTTAAAATTACGCCCATAAAGGGCTACACTACACGCCCATTATTGCTATTTTTTTCTTTTTTTGGTATACTATAAGGTAATTTTTATTCTGGGTAGAACTAATGGGAGATTTGATGGTTTCCGATAAAAAATTTATTATGGGGACGTATAAACGTTACCCGCTAAC
>DATKVN010000002.1 GCA_035530055.1 bacterium
TCGTAGCGAGACCAATATCCCGGGCATTTTCGCTGCCGGTGATGTTACTGAAGTGCCTGCAAAACAGATTATAGTAGCAGCAGGAGAAGGGGCTAAAGCGGCACTGAGTGCTTTCAGATACTTAGCCCAACACAAATAAGAATAAAGAGTTAAAAAGCAGCCTTAGTGCAAATGGAGGTGAAATAGTAAACAGCTTTTCAGAAAAAGATTGTCAACGCAAAGTAAAGATGTTATAATATTTAGCAACTTCTTGCTTGATTGGGTTCTTTTTCGTCTTAACTTTTAGAAGAAAGGAGGAAAAATTATGCTCATATTGGTCAGGCTTGTGGGTATGATCGCGGTGGCTATGGGGATTGTTTTTCTGTTAAGTCCTAAGAGGATGAGGCAATGGATGGTTTTTTGTGAAAAGGGGGTAAGGCCGTACATTATGGGTACTCTGCGGATTCTCGTTGGCATTGTCTTCCTGTTGGCTGCTCCACAGAGCAGGGTTGTTTGGGTTATAGTTACGATTGGAATACTGGCTTTCTTAGGGGGCATTACCATTTTTATAATCGGACTGGAAAGATTTAAAAGTATGCTCCGATGGTGGCATGGAAGGCCACTTCTGTTTCTCCGTCTTATTGCGCTTCTCGCTATAGGCTTTGGCATGTTGATTCTTTATTCTGTATAGTAGCAGAAGTCTATAAAATTTATGGTTCGTTTCTTGACTTAACTTCTCCCTGTACCACGCATGTATAATAAAGTAGGGCAAGAGCAGAATATCAATAGGAGAGACATATGAGAGGAGTATTAGTTCTGGAGGATGGTAGCTATTTTGAGGGCATCTCCATAGGGAAAGCCGGCGAAAGGATAGGAGAAGTGATTTTAAATACTGCTGTTGTTGGATACCAGGAGATTATGACCGACCCGGCAAATGCGGGCAAGATTCTGGTTTTCACTTATCCCTTGATAGGCAATTATGGTGTAGCCAAGAAATTTTCTGAGTCTAAAAAATGTTGGATAGAGGCCTTGATTATGAAAGAGGAAAGTAAAATGTATTCCAACTGGCAGGCAGAGGACAGTTTCAATAATTTCCTTAAGAAGGAACATCTGGTCACGATAAGCGAGGTGGATACAAGGACACTGGCTGTCAAGATTAGAGATAGCGGCCAGATGCTGGGAATAGTTTCCACTTTGGTGCCGCTCGCTGGCAAGGAGACAAAGATTGGTAAGTTAGTTAAAAAGGTAAAAGATTATAAGAAATATATGAAAAGGAATTTCATAACAAATATCTCAAGAGAGATTACAGAAATTAAAGGTAATACTTCAGGACCAAAGATAGTTATATTGGACTTGGGAATCTTGAATAGTTTTCTCGAACAATTAAAGACTCTGGGATGCAATCTTACATTATTGCCCTATAATACTGATGCAGACAAAATTCTGGGATTGAATCCCGATGGCTTGATTATTTCTAACGGACCGGAAGAAGATGAAGCAATTTCCGGAATTGTAGAGGTAGTTAAGAGGCTCATCGGCAAAATTCCTCTCTTGGGTATCTCTTTAGGACATGAGATAATCTGTCTTGCCTTAGGAGGTAGACTTAGGAAACTCAAACTAGGTCATCGCGGTGTAAATTATCCAGTGAAGTCATCTTCTTCATATAAAGGTGATATCACGGTTCAAAACCATTCATTTGTTGTGGATGAGGAGTCAATAAAGGGTAGAGAGGACATCAACATTACCCTGCGCAATGTCAATGATGACTCAATCGAGGAGATGGAAAGTGGCCCGCTAAAGTTTATTTCCACCCAGTACTATCCAGTAAGTCCTGGATTTGATGAGGTAAATGGAGTATTCAGAAGATTTTTAGAAATGGTAAAGTGAGGAACCTGACATGCCCAAGCGCAAAGATATAAATAAGATATTGATAATAGGCTCTGGCCCAATTGTTATTGGCCAGGCCTGTGAATTTGACTATTCTGGTTCTCAAGCCTGTAAGGCTTTAAGAGAAGAAGGTTACTTTACCATCCTTGTAAATAGCAATCCCGCTACTATTATGACCGACCCTGATATGGCAGATGTGACCTACGTTGAGCCACTCACCGTAGAAGTGGTTACAGAGATAATAAGGAAGGAGAGACCCGATGCCATCCTGCCTACACTGGGTGGCCAGACAGGTTTGAACCTGGCCTATTTCTTGATGAAAGAAGGCATACTGGAAAAGTATGGTGTAGAGTCTTTAGGAGCTGATGTCGAGGCTATTTCCAGGGCTGAGGATAGAGAACTGTTTAAGAAGGCAATGCAGGAGATAGGCGTAGATGTTCCCAAAAGTGGAATTGCTACAAATCTGGAAGAGGGAATGAGGATAGGCCTGGAGATAGGATTCCCATTGATTTTGAGACCAGCGTATTGTTTAGGGGGCAGTGGTGGTTCTACTGCTTATAATAAGGAGGAATTGGAAGAGTTTCTAATAAAGGGGCTGGAGATAAGTCCGGTGGGACAAGTATTGGTGGAACAATCTGTACTGGGGTGGAAAGAGATAGAGTATGAAGTGATGAGGGACTGCGTGGATAATGTTATTATGATTACTTCTATGGAGAATGTCGACCCCATGGGTGTACATACCGGGGATAGCATTGTGGTTGCGCCATCGCAGAGCCTGACCAGAGAGGAATACGCACAGTTTGTGAATCTATCTAAAAAGATTATAAGAAAGGTGGGCATAACCGGGGGAGGGGCGAATATTCAATTTGGACAGAACCCGGATAATGGACACATTGTGATTATCGAAGTCAATCCCAGACTTTCCCGGAGTTCAGCTTTAGCTTCTAAAGCTACTGGTTTTCCCATTGCCAGGGTGGCTACAAAATTGGCTGTGGGCTTTACTCTTCCCGAGGTTCTCAATCAGATTACAGGAAAGACAACGTCATTCTTTGAGCCTACGGTTGATTATTGTGTATTTAAAATTTGTAGATTTACTTTTGAAAAATTTCCTCAAGTTCAAAGGGTCATAAATACATCTATGAAAGCAGTCGGTGAAGCGATGTCTATTGGCAGAAACTTTAAGGAAGCACTCCAGAAAGGAATAAGGTCTACTGAGACAGGAAGATTCGGATTGGGTTCGGATGGAAAAGACAAAATAACCGATAAAGCATTGAAATCAGCCTCAGAGGATTTGATTCAGGAAATAAAAGAAAAAATAAGAATTCCCCATGATGAGAGACTATTCTTTATCAGATACGGTCTTGAGCTTGGACTAACTGTCGATGAGATTTACGAGCTATCAAAAATTGATAGGTGGTTCATAGATAATATGAAGCAGATCGTAGAGCTGGGAAAAGAGATAAAGAGATATAAAGGTAAAAATGCAAAAAGCAAGATCAAAATCTCACCAGAGTTACTTAAGAAAGCGAAAAAGGATGGCTTCTCAGATATACAGCTTGCCTATCTTCTAAATTCGACAGAGAAAAAAATAAGATCTTATAGAAAAAAGTGCAATATAAAAGCGGTCTATAAATTGGTAGATACCTGCGCAGGAGAATTTAAAGCGGAGAAACCATATTATTATTCTACATATGAGACCAGGGATGAAAGCCAGCCGTCTGCAAACAAGAAGGTTCTTATCCTGGGAGGGGGACCTAATAGAATCGGGCAGGGTATAGAGTTCGACTACTGTTGTTGTCACGCATCGTATGCTCTAAAAGAAGAAGGCATGGAAAGCATTATGGTAAATTGCAATCCAGAGACTGTCTCCACAGATTATGATACTTCAGACAAATTGTATTTTGAACCTTTGACAGTCGAGGACGTATTAAATATTGTAGATATTGAAAAACCCGTCGGAGTGATAGTTCAGTTTGGAGGCCAGACTCCACTGAACATATCTGTCCCATTAGCCAAGGCAGGAGTGAAGATTTTAGGAACCAGCCCTGATTCTATAGACCGGGCAGAGGATAGAAGAAGGTTCCAACAGATGCTTAAGAAATTGAAACTCATCCAGCCTGATAACGGGACAGCTACCTCATTGGAAGGAGCAAAGAAGGTTGCCCACAGGATAGGATATCCAGTAGTGGTAAGGCCTTCTTATGTTCTCGGCGGTAGAGCAATGGAGATAGTCTATGATGAGGAAGGTTTAGGCAATTTTATGGAAAAAGCAGTGGAGGCATCTCCTGAACGTCCCATTCTTATCGACAAATTCTTGGAAGATGCCATAGAAGTTGACGTGGATGCAATAGCCGACGGTAAGAATTGCGTGATAGGTGGGATTATGGAGCACATTGAAATGGCGGGCATCCATTCCGGCGATAGCGCAATGGTTATTCCTCCTTATACTTTAGGAGAAGACATAATAGAACTCATAAAGAAAAATACTTATGCTATGGCAAAAGAATTGAACGTGAAAGGACTTTTGAATATCCAGTACGCTGTTAAGAATAATGTGGTCTATGTCCTGGAGGTAAATCCCAGGGCAAGTAGAACAATTCCACTTGTGAGCAAGGTCATAGGGGTTCCTCTGGCAAAGCTGGCAACTAAGATAATGCTGGGAAAGACATTGCAAGAGTTAGGATTCACCAAGGAAAAGGAAATCAATTATGTTGCCGTAAAAGAGTCTGTATTTCCTTTTATAAGGTTTCCCGGCGCAGATGCAATCTTGGGCCCGGAGATGAAATCCACAGGGGAGGTTATGGGAATAGATTCCACATTTGGTGTAGCTTATGCGAAGAGCCAGATAGCTGCTGGACAAAAGTTGCCCCAAAAGGGAAATGTATTCATAAGTGTGAAGAATCAGGATAAGAGGAATATAGTGTTCATTGCCAAAAAACTTGCTGACCTCGGGTTTAAGATTATGGCCACTTCTGGCACAGCAGATGCCCTTATGAAGAATGACATAGAAGTAGAGACTCTGCCTAAACTTCACGAAGGAAGGCCTAATATTATTGATTTAATAAAAGATAGCAAAGTAGACCTGATAATAAACACTCCTGCTGGAAAAGTGACCAAAGAGGATGAGGTGAAGATAAGGTCCCAGGCAATTCTTTATAGTGTGCCTCTCATAACTACTATTGCTGGTGCACAGGCATCTGTTAATGGAATTGAGAATTTGATTAAGAGACCAGAGGTGTCTGTAAAATCGTTACAGGAATACCATAAAGAGATAAAATAATAATTTATGTCAGGGGGTAAAATATGAGTGGGATTTTTGGAGTGGTTTCTAAGGAAGATTGTGTAGAGATTCTCTTCTATGGGACGGATTACCATTCCCATTTGGGCACAGAATATGGAGGTATGGCAGTCCTGGGAGAGGATTTCACCCGCCAGATACACAATATAAGCCAGGATCAGTTTAAGTCAAAATTCTATCAAGATTTCAAGCGTATGAAGGGCAACAAGGGCATCGGCGTTATTAGCGCCTTTGATGAACAGCCTATTTATTTAAACTCCAAGTTTGGTCCGTTTTGTATAGTCACTAATGGCATCTTAGAAAATATCGAAGAATTAGCAGGGGGGCTTTTGGAAAAAGGAATAACCTTCAGTGAAGTGAGTAAAGGTATGGTTAATGTAACTGAGCTTGTAGCCAAGTTAATCAGTCAGGGGAACAATTTGATAGATGGCATAGAGAAGATGTTCGATGCCATAGACGGTTCCTGCTCACTTTTACTATTGAATAGAGATGGAGTCTATGCTGCCAGAGATAGGTATGGGTATACGCCCCTGGTAGTGGGAAAGCGAGAGGATGCTTGGGCAGTTACTTCCGAGACTAGCGCCTTCCCCAATATTGAGTTCAAAACGGTAAAATACCTCGAACCTGGAGAGATAATTCTGATAAACGAGAAGGGCATGCTCCAAAGGAAGCCGGGTGGAGAGATGAATCAAATCTGTGCATTTCTCTGGATATACATCGGCTTTCCTGCTTCCAACTATGAAGGGATAAATGTGGAGACAGTAAGGGAAAGGTGCGGAAGGTTTCTGGCAAAAAGGGATAAGGATATAGAAGTAGATATAGTCTCTGGAGTTCCCGATTCAGGAACTGCACACGCGCTGGGATATGCAATGGAGTCGGGAAAGCCTTACCGGCGACCTCTGGTGAAATATACGCCCGGGTATGGGAGAAGTTATACTCCTCCTTCGCAGGAGATTCGAGATTTGATAGCCAGGATGAAGCTCATTCCTATCAAAGAGATAATTGAAGGTAACAGGATTGTAGTATGTGAGGATTCTATAGTCAGAGGGACTCAGCTTAAGAACTTCACCATAAAGAAGCTATGGGATAACGGTGCCCGGGAGGTTCACATAAGGCCCGCCTGCCCTCCGTTGATGTTTCCCTGCAGGTTTAATTTCTCCACGCGTTCCATCTATGAACTCGCTGCCCGCAGGGCCATTCGCAGCATGGAGGGGCAAGATGTGAAGAATGTGTCAAAGTATATAGACCATAATTCTCAAGAATATAAGAAAATGGTGGAATGGATTGCTAATGAGTTAGAAGGCACCACTCTTAAATACCAGACTGTGGATGACATGGTGAAGGCCATCGGGCTTCCTAAGGAGAAGCTGTGCCTTTATTGCTGGACTGGCGAATATCCAAAACCAATGGCGGGTAAGGGAAAAAAGAAGGAGAAAAACCCGGCTGTTAAGAAGAGAGCGGAAGCCAAGAGAAAAGTATGAAATAAATTAGTGCCCGCTACAGGCTGAATCTTTAGTGATTATGCCTACAAGTTACTTACGCGACTTCGCCAATGAATAATGGAAAGACGCTGGTGAATTCAGTGCCTGCCGAATATTTTCCCACCCGATAAAGATGAGGTTGTAAAAGGGAAACCCTAAAATGTCCTGTATCTGGGTTTCCCATTTCATCAGTTCCTGTGTCAGAATCATATACGAATAAGAGAAGGGGATGCCCCCCTTCTAACCATGATTGGAGGAGGTATGGGGAATGGTAATTGCTACGGTTATAATGGGTCTTCTGGCGATTATTCTTGTTTCTATCGGTTATTACAAAGGAGGAGGAGAACATGTTCTGGGATTGAAATCAGCAATGAACATGACCATCCAGATTCTTCCTTTAGTAATTTTTGCCTTTATAGTAGCTAGTATGGTTCAGGTTCTTATTCCTCATGAATTTCTATCAAAGTGGATAGGTAAAGGATCTGGCATACGGGGTATACTCATCGGCACAGTAGCGGGTAGTTTGGTAACAGGTGGTCCCTATGTCAGTTTACCGATTGCCGCAGGGCTTTTGCGTTCCGGTGCCAGTGTAGGAACTACGGTGGCATTCTTGACCGGATGGTCGCTGTGTGCATTTGGCAGGTTGCCGATAGAAGTGGGCGTGATGGGCTGGAAATTTACACTCATTCGGATGGTGAGCACATTTTTCTTCCCCCCTATTGCTGGGCTAATAGCAAATAGATTATTTTCATAGGTTTTTTGTGGTTGACTCTCAGGTTTATAAGACATATAATCTAATTACTTCCAATTTTGAGGAGGAAAAAATGCCATTAGTGAATGTGGATTTATGGGAAGGTCGCAAGGTTGAGCAGAAGAAAAAATTGGTGGCAGGAATCACCAATTTATTTGTAGAAATTACCGGATGTCCCAGGGAAGCGGTTACGGTGATAATCAGGGATGTCCCCAAGCATAACTGGGGAATTGGAGGTGAATTGAGTTCAGAAAAATTTAAAGAAAAGTAAGTACGGAGAAAGGAGGTAGGTAAAATGAAAAGTTTTTGGAATGTTTTAGTGATTGTCTGTTTGGGTATTCTTCTTTTGGGTGGAGTGAGTCCTGGAAGGGCCCAGGAGGAGGAAAAAGAGAGGACTCGCGAGGAGACCAGAGAGGAAGAGGGGTTAAGGGAAAGGGAGAGGCTTAGTGAGGAAGAGAGACTTCGTGAGCAGGACAGGCTTCGTGAACAGGAGAGGCTTCGCGACAGGGAGAGAATTCTCGAGAATGAAAGTAAGATTCTCGGGAAATATTCTGAGCGCTTTGGAGTGGATGTAGAGACCCTGGCAGACTTAAGGGCAGAGCGCCTGGGGTATGGAGAAATCAGCCACGCGCTTGTCCTTTCTGAAATGACGGAAAGGTCACAGAACGAAATCATGGAAATGAGGCGTGCCGGCAAAGGCTGGGGAGAGATAGCCGATGAACTCGGGGTAAAACTCCGCGAGGCAAGAAGGGAAGTGAACAGGGAGCGTAGCCGTATCAGGAAAGAGCTTACACGGCAAGAGCGGCGCACTCTTCGTCGTTCCTGGAAGGTAAAGCGGCGTGAAGCTATAAGAGAACGACGCAGACTTGAAAAGGAGGAGCCGGGTAGAGAATATGGACCACCAGAGAAAGGTCGTGGAAAAGGTGGTGGACGTGGTCAAGGGCGCTAAATGAGAAAAAGAATTTCAATTTTAGTGTTGCTGTTGATTTTTTTTAGTCTTCCCGGTAAAGGGCTTACTTATGAAAAGAACGATTTTGGCCTGGGAATCATCCTCGGTTCTCCTACAGGGCTAAGTGCAAAGATCTGGCTCAGTAAAAGTACTGCTTTCGATGGTGCGGCTGCCTGGTCTTTCAGCAGGAAAGGACGGTTTCAGATTCATGGGGATTATCTCTGGCACAATTTTAACCTTATCAAGGTGGAGGAAGGCAGTTTCCCCCTCTACTATGGTTTAGGGTTTCGGTTCAATTTTGGAGATGAGACAGAAGCAGGAATTAGATTTCCCATTGGGCTGGAGTATCTCTTTTCCCGGGCGCCTTTCGATGTCTTTATAGAAGTGGTTCCTGTCCTCAGGGTGATTAAGAAGACTGATTTTGAAATGGAAGGCGCTATTGGAGTTCGTTTCTTTTTCAGGTAGATAGACAAGGAGTACATTAAGAGGAAACAGAAGATGAGAAATACTATAAATTTGGGGAAAATTTTTGATATCCAGATAAAGATAGATTACAGCTGGTTCATTATCTTTTTATTAATTACCTGGTCGTTGGGAGGTCATTATTTTCCCCATTCCTATCCGGGCTGGCAGTCCCTTACCTATTGGATTGTCGCCTTCTCCACCTGTTTGATATTCTTCGCCTGTGTATTGGCCCACGAATTGTCCCACAGTTTAGTTTCTAAGGCTCATGGAATTCCTGTGCGAGATATCACACTGTTTATTTTCGGGGGAGCTGCTCAAATCGCCAGTGAACCTGAAAAGCCGAGAAACGAATTTCTTATGGCCTTTGCTGGACCTCTCATAAGTATTGTAATTGCCATTCTCTTTAGATTCGTTTTCTTTGTAATGAGGGATTCCTTCCAACCTGTCGCCGCCTTAGCATATTGGTTAAGCAGGATAAATCTCATACTGGCTATCTTCAATCTGGTTCCTGGTTTCCCTCTCGATGGTGGCCGTATTTTGAGAGCAGTTGTCTGGAAAATAACTGGTAACTTCAGAAAAGCGACTCGAATTGCTTCAGGAGCAGGTCAATTTGTAGCCTTTCTATTGATTTTCTTCGGTATGTTTATGTTCTTTACAGGGAGATTTTTTAACGGGCTCTGGTTTGTATTTATCGGATGGTTCCTCAATAATGCTGCTGAGAAGAGTTACCGATGGGTTGCTCTGAAAGATACGATGCGTGGGGTAACTGTGGAGGAAGTAATGGTTAAAGAATGTTATGGAGTGCCAGGCGATATCACGCTGGAACAGCTTATCCATGAACATATTATTCGGGGGGGCTATCGCTGTCTGCCTGTAATTGAGAGCGGTCGAGTGGTGGGTCTGGTAACAGTACATCAGATAAAAGAGGTCCCTCACCATGCCTGGAGTAGTACCACTGTTGAGGAAGTGATGATTCCATTAGATAAGACAAAGGCAGTTAAACCCAGTGACCCTCTATTTTCTATATTTGAGACAATGACTCGAGAAGATATCAGTCAACTTCCTGTTGTCCAGAACGGCGAATTGGTGGGTATAATAGGGAAAGACAATATTCTCAATTTCATTCGAACATTGTCTGAACTGGGAATATAGTAGAAATTCAATTTTTAATGCTTCCAGGAGAAAAGATGGAAATTATAATTAAAGCGCCTTTTGAAAAATTGCTGGAAATGAAAGTTTTGGAAGCAAAAGAAGATTTTGGAAAAGTAATGATGCCTTACAGGAAAGAGTTCACTAATCCCCATGGCTTTATTCATGGGGGAGTAATATCTTCTCTGGCTGATACGGCAGCGGCTGTGGCCATGTGCACGAAATATGGCGATAGAATATATTTCACAGCTAAACTGGATATGGAATTTAAGACTTCCATTAAAGATGGAGAAATGTTCGCTGAGGCAAGGATTTTCAGGGAAAAAGGTAATTTCTTCTTCAGTAAGATAGAAGTCAAGGATGGGAACGAGAAGTTGTTGGCTACAGGTTCTGCTATCTTCTTCATGCCTTCCCAGAAGTGAACTTAAGGAGTAGCGAAACTTGTTTCGCGTCAACGCACCGCAAGCGGTGCTATTCCAATTATTGGAGTCCGCCCGAAAGGGCGGTTTTATAAACTCCAAAGGAAGGAAAGAAAAGAATGGCATATAAACAGATAGAAGAGAGTACTCTACAGAAGCTCAGAGATATCGTTGGTGGAGAGAACTTAATTTGTGAACAGGAGAAAATGGTGGACTACAGCCATGACGAGTTTTCCCTGGAGTCGATAAGAAAACTTCCTGAGGTGGTGGCGAAACCGAAAAACAGGGAGGAGATTTCCGAAATTCTTAAACTTGCCAATAAGGAGAAGTTTCCGGTTACTCCCCGGGGAGGTGCGACCGGGCTTGTGGGTAGCTGCGTTCCCCTGTATGGCGGTCTGGTTCTCTCTCTGGAAAATATGAATAAGGTTTTAGAAGTAGATACGGAAAATCTTATGGCAGTGGTCGAGGCAGGCGTCCCCTTAATGGAGTTCTATAAAAAGGTAGAAGAGGCAGGACTCTTTTTCCCTCCCCATCCGGGTGAAGAGAGTGCCAATATAGGAGGAGTTATAGCCACTAACGCAGGTGGTTCCAGAGCAGTTAAATATGGAGTAATAAGGAACTTTGTGAAAGGGCTGGAAGTAGTTCTTCCTGCAGGAGAGATAATAGAGATTGGTGGAAAAATTATGAAAGATAGCACTGGCTATAGTCTCCTGAATCTTTTGATAGGCTCTGAAGGCACTCTGGGAATTGTTACCCAAGCCACAATTTCTCTCCTCCCCCCACCAAAAGCTATGTATACACTGGTTGTTCCTTTCAATAGTGTTCGTGATGCCATAAACACAGTTCCTATGATAATAAAGAGTAAGACAATTCCTATGGCCATAGAATTTATAGAGAAAGAACCCATCCTTGTTACTGAGGAGTATCTCCAGAAGAAATGGCCTTCTCGAGAAGGAGGAGCATATCTTATGATAATAATAGACGGCTCCAGCGAAGAGGAGGTAATGGGACTTTGTGAATCTGTGGGAGAGCTATGTTTTGCTAATAATGCGTTGGATGTCTTTGTCGCCGATACTAAAGAGAGACAGGATAATATATTGAATATAAGAAGCCAAATCTATGAAGCTATAAAACCTTACACAATCGAGATACTGGACATTACTGTTCCGCGGGCAGAGATTGCCAGTCACGTGGAGAGGGTACATGAGATTGCCGATAAATATGGTGTCTGGTTACCCACATACGGTCATGCGGGAGACGGAAACGTGCATACTCATCTTATGAAAGTTAAGTTTAAGGAAGGGAAAATAGAAGAGGTAAAAGAAGAATGGGAGGAGAAGTATCGCCAGATACGAAAAGAAATCCATTTAGATGGTATAAATAGAGGAGGGACCATTTCCGGAGAACATGGGATAGGTATAGTGAAGAAGGAGTATCTATCTATGGCCTTGAGTAAGGCTCATATTGACATTATGAAGGAAATAAAGAAAATTTTCGATCCGGGAAATATTTTGAATCCGGGAAAGATATTCGACCTTGTTTAGTTGTCACTTTCTCAAAATAACTCTTTTTTTCATTCTCTTTGCGCCGAAGAATTTTTTGGTGAAATTTGCCGCCTTCTCTGTATCGAATTGTTTGCAGGAGAAGATGTTGATGTAAGCAGAATTCCAGAGCTCCGAGAAGTGGCCGGTAATTGAACTGGTCTCAATTAATTGCACCAGAGAATAGCCTGCAGTGTGAGGATTCTTCAGTCCAAAGTAGGGTATGGAAGGTTTGCCATATTTTTTCATCTTTATTAAAGCGCACAGATTATTGACGAATTCATTCAGTTTCTTACGGGAACGAATTGTTTTCTGGTTACAACCGTAGAGGTCGAGTGTAAGTTCTGTGCCATAAATTTTTCTTTTATCCATTTCTTTTAGCCTCCACAGCCTCTTTTATATAAGTAGGCAGAGTAAACGAAGAATGATGAATTTCTGGATTATAGTATCTGGTTTTCAACCTTAATTTTCTATATCTTTTTTCTATTTCCCAGAGGCGAATTTTCAAGGGATCAATCCCCTTGGAAGCGAAGACAAAACTAAAAAGTCCTCCTATGTAAGTGGGAACAGCGGTGGAAAAGGTGCTTACAAAAGGAAATATCTTCTTTAGTCTCCTATATACATAAGGAAGTTCTTCTCTTTGAAGAAAGGGCGAGCCTGTCTGCTGAGCAAATGTTCCGTTATTATGGGAAAGCGTATTAAACGTATCCCTATAGAATTTCGATGAGAAAAGTACTTTTGCTGGACCAATAGGGTCTGAAGAATCGACTATTATTACATCGAATTTTCTTTTTCTTTCCTTGACAAAGTTTACTCCGTCGTCAATTATTATGTTTGCCCGCCTGTCGTTAAAAGAATTTTTACAAATAGCTGAAAGATAGCTTTTGGAAAATTCAATTACTTTCTTGTCTATTTCGACTAAAGATACTTCCTTAACCGGATATTTGAGCACTTCTCTTAAGATTCCTCCGTCCCCGCCTCCAATGATCAAAACTCTTTCCGGATGAGGATGGGAGAGCATAGGTAAGTGAGTGAGCATCTCGTGGTAGATAAATTCATCTCGCTCCGTGGTCTGGACAACCCCGTCTAAAACTAATACCTTCCCGAACTCATAAGTATCTAAAATATTAATTTTCTGATATGGACTCTTATTGGAAACGAGGGTTCCCTTAACTTTAAGCCCCAATCTCACCGAAGGGAAAAGAGATTCATAAAACCACGTTTCTTTCATTCCAGAATCCCTCTTTTAAGTTCGAGTAACTGCGTCTTTTTAGGCTTGAATGCCTTTTTTAATACAGGAATAGCTTTGTATGGATTAACTTCTCCGCAGACAAAAATATCTATTGCCGCATATCCAAACTCAGGCCAGGTGTGTATGGAGAGGTGGGATTCTTTAATAATTGCTACGCCCGATATTCCTTGGTTAGGAGAAAAATGGTGCAGTTTTATTTCTAGGATGGTAGCTCCGCAGGCAGCAACCGAATCAATCAAAGCCTTCTTAACTTTCTTTAAGGAGGTAATATTCGTAGCTCCCCACAGTTCTAAGAGAAGGTGAGTTCCTGCGTAGTCAAATTGCTCACACTTACTATAATATCGCCTCGCTTTCTTCTTCATCCTCTCCCTTTTAAGTCGGTAATAACTTACTAAGGAGTTCTTCTAATCTAGTTAGTAAACCCCGTTAGAAATTTTCCTCTCCCCCTTTGTGGAGGAAATATTTCTAACGAGGTCGGATCTACTCCCAGGTTTTAATTTCGTGTTATTTTAACATCTTAATAAAAATTTGTCAATAAAATAGTTAAATTTTTTTAAATTTTTGACTTTGTCCCTCGAATGTTAGAAAAGGTCTGTTTACTTTTCCAGCAATTCCTTAAATCTTAAAGCGTTCTTTATAGCAAATCCACGAGCATCATTATTAAAGTAAGCATATATATCCTTTCTTTTTTCCATCCAATATTTAGCCTTGGAAGCCCAATTCTTAAGTTCTTTCTCCGAATAGTTGGAACCATAAAGAATCTCTCCCCCATGAAACCGGAGATAGATAAAATCAGAAGTAGCAAGTTCTTCACAAGGCCAGCTCTTAGAATGGGCGATACATAATGAGAAGCTATACTTTCTTAATATATCATATATTTCTTCACAGAACCAGCTTGCGTGTCGAAACTCGAAACAGTGGCGGGTCGACCTGGAAACCCTGAGGCGGTGGATAATTTTACAGAATGCCTCCAGTTTTTCCCTATTGGCATGCAGGTTGGGGGGTAATTGC
>DATKVN010000003.1 GCA_035530055.1 bacterium
TGTCAAGTTAAAAAATCCCTCAATGGTCACCACCGTGCTAAAAAAGAAAATAAAAAAGGAATCCGACCAAAAATCGGATTCCTTAGTAGAACTTATTCAGTATAATCTCTGTTTTTACAGCCCTAAACTCAAGTTTAACCCGCCCGCGTAAGTGACTTCATCGGCGAAACTAATCTCACCTTTTATTGAAAGTAAAGGACTAAACGATATTTTTGCGCCTAAGAAAGGGCTAATATCACCGCTATTCCCCTTTCCCTTATCACCTTCCTCGTCTTTCCATCTTATCCAATTACGAAAGAATTTCACCCCAGCATAAGGTGTTACCATTCCTATTTTCTTACTTGCCGTCACGCTTCCTTGCAACTCCGTAGTATCTAATGTAAAATCAATTTCCTCACCATCTTCTTTAGTTAGGTTAGAAGAGGAATGAGTAAGCCCCAAGGAAAAAGATATGGCTGGTAGAATAATAATATCTCCCAAGAGAACATACCTTATCCCGCCACCATACAATGCGTCATCCATTTTCCCTTTATAAGAGGTACTCCCATCTTTCAATTCAGAACCTATGAGTCCTGCCAGAACATAGACCTCCACTCCCAACCCCGGTCGTAAAGTGCATTTTATGTTGACTTTCTGAGAAACATAGTCAAAAGGCACTTCGTACCCAGTGATATTCAGTTTAACCTTTTGTGTTGAATGGGCATAATAAACTTCTGTATTGACTCCTCCAATACTGGTAGGCGTTACCCAAGGCATTACTTCTCCTGCCAGCCCAAAGGAACAGATACCATAAATTAATCCCAGACTTAAAATAAAAATCCACCCTATTCTCATATTTTCTCCTTATGCCAGAAATCTCTTCTATCCACACGGCACATTGCCCTTCAGGGTGACGAAAACGGCACTCTCAAAAGTGCCCAACCACTATATAATAAAAAACCCTGGCGATGTCCTACTCTTCCATACCGTTACCAGTATAGTACCATCAGCGCAGGAGGGCTTAACTTCTGTGTTCGGGATGGGAACAGGTGTTTCACCTCCGCCATAATCGCCAGGGGAAAATGTTTCCGTGTAAAATCAAATAGTATGGTCAAGCCGCACGACCGATTAGTACCAGTAAGCTAAACTCATCACTGAGCTTACACCGCTGGCCTATCAACCTTGTAGTCTCCAAGGGGTCTTTAGTCCTGATTATTCATCAGGAGGGATATCTAATCTTGAGGTGAGCTTCACGCTTATATGCTTTCAGCGTTTATCTCATCCGAACATAGCTACCCAGCTATGCTCTTGGCAGAACAACTGGTACACCAGAGGTTCGTCCAACCCGGTCCTCTCGTACTAGGGTCAGCTCCTCTCAAATATCCTGCGCCCGCAACAGATAGGGACCGTACTGTCTCACGACGTACTGAACCCAGCTCACGTACCGCTTTAATTGGCGAACAGACAAACCCTTCCCACCTACTTCAGCAGGAGGATGCGATGAGCCGACATCGAGGTGCCAAACCTCCCCGTCGATGTGAACTCTTGGGGGAGATAAGCCTGTTATCCCCGGGGTAGCTTTTATCCGTTGAGCGACGGCAATTCCACACTAAACCGCCGGATCACTAAGCCCTGCTTTCGCATCTGCTCCCCATGTCTGGGTCACAGTCAAGCTTCCTTATGCCTTTACACTCGACACGTGATTTCTATTCACGCTGAGGAAACCTTTGGACGCCTCCGTTACTCTTTAGGAGGCAACCGCCCCAGTTAAACTGCCCGCCTAACACTGTTCCCCGACCGGATTCACGGCCGTAGGTTAGGACCACAGAACAATAAGGGTGGTATTCCAAGGTTGACTCCATTCCGACTAGCGTCGGAACTTCACCGTCTCCCACCTATCCTCTACAAATTACTCCACAATCCAATATTAAGTTACAGTAAAGCTCCCGGGGTCTTTCCGTCCCGTTGCGGGTACCCGGCGTCTTCACCGGGATCACAATTTCGCCGAGTCTCTCGTTGAGACAGTGCCCAGATCGTTGCGCCATTCGTGCGGGTCGGAACTCACCCGACAAGGAATTTCGCTACCTTAGGACCGTTATAGTTACGGCCGCCGTTTACTGGGGCTTCGGCTCGAAGCTTTTCCTCCCGACAAGTCGGGGGATAACCTCTTCCCTTAACCTTCCAGCACCGGGCAGGCGTCAGACCCTATACATCCTCTTACGAGTTAGCAGAGTCCTGTGTTTTTGTTAAACAGTCGCCTGGGCCATTTCACTGCGACTCCGATATGCCCTTACGGGCTATCGGAGCACCCCTTCTTCCGAAGTTACGGGGTTAATTTGCCGAGTTACTTAACGAGAGTTCTCTCGAGCGCCTTAGGATTCTCACCCCGTCTACCTGTGTCGGTTTGCGGTACGGATGCCAGAATGGCTCACTGAAAGGTTTTTCTGGGCAGTGGGTTGAACCAGTTCATCCGATTTTCATCGGAATCCTCACACTCCCCCGATAAAATCGGGGGGACGTGAACTCTGAATTCCATCTCAGAGATGGTCTACCCCCCTGCGTCACCTCACAGCTTTTAGCGCCAATCTGGCAGTGTCCGAATATTAACGGACTGCCCATCGTCTACGCTTTTCAGCCTCAACTTAGGACCGACTAACCCTGAGCAGATTAGCTTTACTCAAGGAAACCTTAGACTTTCGGCGTCCCGATTTCTCATCGGGATTATCGCTACTCATACCGGCATAATCACTTCCGTTTCGTCCAGCAGTCCTCACGGTCTGCCTTTATCCTACCACGGAACGCTCCCCTACCAGACGCCAGTCCATAAAATGAACTAACGAATCCACCGTTTCGGTTATAAACTTAGCCCCGGAAATTATCGGCGCAAGACCACTTAACCAGTGAGCTGTTACGCACTCTTTAAAGGATGGCTGCTTCTGAGCCAACTTCCTGGCTGTCTGGGTAGTCCTACATCCTTTACCACTTAGCCTATATTAGGGACCTTAACGGATGGTCTGGGCTCTTTCCCTCTCGACTATGAAGCTTATCCCCCACAGTCTGACTCCTGTAATTTATCCCGATAAATCGGGACCGCGATGGTATTCGGAGTTTGGTTAGATTTGGAAGCCCGGAAAGGCCCCTACTCTATCCAGTGCTCTACCCCCATCGTTTAAGTTACAAGGCTAGCCCCAAAACTATTTCGGGGAGAACCAGCTATTACCAAGTTAGATTGGCCTTTCACCCCTATCCACAGCTCATCTAGTGATTTTTCAACATCAAACAGTTCGGGCCTCCACCCCGTTTTATCGAGGCTTCACCCTGTCCATGGATAGATCACTTGGCTTCGGGTCTATTTAGTGCAACTTATCGCCCGTTTAAGACTCGCTTTCGCTACGGCTCCTTCCGATTTAAAGGAATTAACCTTGCTACACTAAATAACTCGCCGGTTCATTATACAAAAGGCACACTCTCACCCATCTCAGACATTAGACAATAGACACCGACAAAAAACCTTAAAAGGAAAACCTTTTAAAGTCTAAAGTCTTAGTCTAAAGCCCTCCGTCTGATATAGGGCTCGAATTGCTTGTAGGCACACAGTTTCAGGTTCTATTTCACTCCCGTTCCCGGGTCCTTTTCACCTTTCCCTCACGGTACTAGTTCACTATCGGTCACCAGAGAGTATTTAGCCTTAGCCGGTGGTCCGGCCAGATTCCCACAAGATTTCTCGTGTCTCGCGGTACTTGGGAACTTAGTCAAAGAAGTGTATATCTTTTCGTCTACAGGACTGTCACCTTCTTCGGTTAACCTTTTCCAGGACTATTCGACTAAGACATACATTGGTAACTTCTCTCCATCACGTACAATAGGACAACTAAGCCCCGCTACCCTGCTTGTACAACGGGTACGTCCTATCACGCACAAGCAGTTTAGGCTGTTTCCATTTCGCTCGCCACTACTGAGGAAATCGAATTCTCTTTCTTTTCCAGAGGTTACTGAGATGTTTCACTTCGCCTCGTTGCCTCTCCAATTCTATTTTATTCAAACTGGAGTCTCCGATTATTAACCGGAGCGGTTTCCCGATTCGGAAACCCCCGGGTCAAAAGATGTTTACTCCTCACCGGGGATTATCGCAGTTAACCACGTCCTTCATCGGCTTCTGGTGCCAAGGCATCCACTATGCGCCCTTAGTAACTTGACCATACTATTTTGATTTTACTCGACGATATATTGAATCCACCTGCATAATAGCAGGGTACCCTTTATTTGTCAAAGAGCAATTAAATAAATATAAGAAACAAAATGTACGTGAGAAATTCTCCCCACTTACATCTTATATCTTTCTATTTGTCTTTTTTATCTGGTGGAGAATACCGGACTTGAACCGGTGACCTCCTCGGTGCAAGCGAGGCGCTCTCCCAACTGAGCTAATTCCCCTTGTAAATATGCGAAATATTTCTAAACTGGGCCAAATCCACAAAAAAGGCAGATATATGAAGTGAGTTCTCACTTACCCCTGCCTCTTTGGTGGGCCTTTCTGGGCTCGAACCAGAGACCTCTACCTTATCAGGATAGCGCTCTAACCAACTGAGCTAAAGGCCCTTTCTGAATCAACCTAAAAATTATATGGCTAGTATATGCGCTTCTTTAATATATCCGAAGCCTTTAGCCTTCTATTACTACTACCTATAAAATTAAATAGGAGCTGAAGCCAAAAAACCCTGAAATCTTCTCCTTAGAAAGGAGGTGATCCAGCCGCACCTTCCGGTACGGCTACCTTGTTACGACTTCACCCCAATCGCCAATCATACCTTGGGCGCCTGTCTCCCCAATCAAAGATCGGGGTTAACTCAGCAACTTCTAGTACAACTGACTTTCGTGGTGTGACGGGCGGTGTGTACAAGGCCCGGGAACGTATTCACCGTGACGTGCTGATTCACGATTACTAGCGATTCCGACTTCATGAAGGCGAGTTGCAGCCTTCAATCCGAACTGAGGCCTGGTTTTTGAGATTAGCTCCCCCTCTTGGGTTTGCCACTCTTTGTACAGGCCATTGTAGCACGTGTGTAGCCCTGGGCATAAAGGCCATGCGGACTTGACGTCGTCCTCACCTTCCTCCTCGTTATCCGAGGCATTTTTCCTAGAGTCCCCGGCATTACCCGATGGTAACTAGGAATGAGGGTTGCGCTCGTTGCGGGACTTAACCCAACATCTCACGACACGAGCTGACGACAGCCATGCAGCACCTGTGTACCCGTCCTTTCGGACTGTACCGTTTCTGGCACATTCGAGTACATGTCAAGCCCAGGTAAGGTTCTTCGCGTTGCATCGAATTAAACCACATGCTCCACCGCTTGTGCGGGCCCCCGTCAATTCCTTTGAGTTTCAACCTTGCGGTCGTACTCCCCAGGCGGGGCATTTAATGCGTTAGCTTCGGCACAGAAGGATTGGATACCTCCTACACCTAATGCCCATCGTTTACGGCGTGGACTACCAGGGTATCTAATCCTGTTCGCTACCCACGCTTTCGCGTCTCAGTGTCAGTTTTAGGCCAGAGAGCCGCCTTCGCCACCGGTGTTCTTCCTAATATCTACGCATTTCACCGCTACACTAGGAATTCCGCTCTCCTCTCCTACACTCAAGTTAACCAGTTTCGAATGCACGTTCCAAGTTAAGCTTGGGATTTTCACATCCGACTTAGCTAACCACCTACACGCTCTTTACGCCTAGTAATTCCGAACAACGCTTGCACCCTCCGTGTTACCGCGGCTGCTGGCACGGAATTAGCCGGTGCTTCCTTTGGCGGTACCGTCATTCTCCCCCGATTTGCATCGGGGAAAGATTCTTCCCGCCTGACAGAACTTTACATCCCGAAGGACTTCATCGTTCACGCGGCGTCACTGCGTCAGGGTTTCCCCCATTGCGCAAAATTCCCCACTGCTGCCTCCCGTAGGAGTCTGGACCGTATCTCAATTCCAATGTGGCCGAACACCCTTTCAGGCCGACTACTGATCGTTGCCTTGGTAAGCTATTACCTTACCAACTAGCTAATCAGGCGCGGACTCATCCTTAAGCGACTCCGGTAAACCGAAGCCTTTTACTACTGAATCATGCGATTCTGTAGTCTTACGCGGTATTAGCTCCACTTTCGTAGAGTTATCCCCCACTCAAAGGTAGATTATCCACGTATTACTCACCCGTTTGCCACTACCCCGATATCACCTTACAGCTTTATCGGGACCGTTCGACTTGCATGTGTTAAGCGCGCCGCCAGCGTTCGTTCTGAGCCAGGATCAAACTCTCCATAAAAACTTACTTACTTAACATCTTGAATTAACCAGGGTTAGCTGGCTTCAACACTCCTATTTAGTTTTCAAAGACCTAAACTCCCATCTTAATTATACCAGATAATTATTACTTTGTCAACACTCCCTTTATATATTTAAAAACCCACCCAAAGATAGAAAAAAACATACCTTTGTATTATATTGTTTGTTATGACTAAAATTTATAACCAGGGAATAAATGTTGCTTTTTAAAGAAAAGAACCTGAAGGTAATTTTGGCGGGACTTTCTTTCGGAGAGAAAAATAGTTTATTTCTCCGAGGCATCCCTCCCTTCTTCTTTCAGCTATAATATTAACAAAGTTTTTCTTAATTGTCAAGTAATTTTTTAGAGGTCTCTGAAAAAGTTCCCCTAAGTGTCTTTGCGAAGAGTAGAGCGACGAAGCAATCTCGTTGTTATCGTCGGAGAATGAGATTGCCACGCCCTTTGGGCTCGCAATGACAGACGAAAAACGAAGCTTTTTCAGAAACCTCTTTTAAAAATATTTCACAAAGCCTTACTGGATGTTATTCAGTTCCAGTAATTTAAAAAAATCTTTATTCGACTTGGTAGTCTGCAATTTCCCTAGTAAAAACTCCATCGCTTCCACGACGTTCAAGGAGCTCAATGCCTTTCGCAGAAGCCACACTTTGTTCAGTTCATCTTCAGAAAGAAGGAGCTCCTCTTTTCTCGTCCCAGAGCGGTGAATATCAATTGTGGGAAATATTCTTTTGTCAACTAATCTACGATCGAGATTAGCTTCCATGTTACCCGTCCCTTTAAATTCTTCAAAGATGACATCGTCCATCCGGCTTCCTGTATCAACCAGTGCTGTAGCAATGATTGTCAGGCTGCCCCCTTCTTCAATATTGCGGGCAGCACCAAAAAAACGCTTGGGCTTCTGTAGAGCATTAGAATCTAAACCGCCAGATAACACCTTACCAGAGGAGGGAGTTGCGGTATTATAAGCCCTGGCTAAACGAGTTATGCTATCCAGCAAGACGACCACATCTCTTTTATGTTCAACCAGTCTCTTTGCCTTTTCCATAACCATTTCTGCTACTTGGATGTGGCGATCCGCCGGCTCATCAAAGGTTGAAGAGATCACCTCTCCTCTTACTGACCTTTGCATATCGGTAACTTCCTCAGGTCTTTCATCTATGAGCAACACTATCAGAATAATCTCTGGATGGTTAGTTGTAATACCATTTGCAATTTGTTGCAATAAAATAGTTTTCCCTGTTCGCGGTGCAGCAACAATCAGCCCTCTCTGTCCCTTTCCAATGGGAGTCAAAATGTCCATTACCCGCATGGATACCTCCGTAGGTTTAGTTTCTAATTTAATTTGTCCACTGGGATAAAGAGGAGTTAGATTATCAAATAGTACGCGGTCACGAACATTCTCTGGATTTTCGCTATTGACCGCTTCTACACGTAAAAGAGCAAAAAAACGCTCACCTTCTTTTGGTGGACGTACCTGCCCAGAAACAGTGTCCCCCTTACTCAAACTGAAACGCTTAATTTGTGAAGGAGAAATATAGATGTCATCCGGACCGGGCAAGTAATTGTTGTTAGGAGACCTCAAGAAACCGAAACCATCAGGTAAAATTTCCAGTACCCCCTCATCGAATAGAAGTCCATTAGATTCAGCTTGGGCATGCAAAATTTTGAAAATTAAATCCTGTTTTCTGAGGCTAGATATTCCTTCTACTTTCAACTCTTTTGCTTTCTTTGTTAAATCTGCTATGGTCATCTTGGACAGGGCACTTATATCTAATGGAGTTTTTTCCACTATCCATTCCTCCTTATTTTATAGGATAAAACTTTCCGGAAAGTATTAACTAAAGGGAAAATGTCTAAGATTTGATAAAGCAGGATTATGCTAAGGAAAGTTTACATCGACTTGATAATATTATACTACAACATTTTGCAAATTTTGTCAATAATTATTTTTTAGTGGCCACCACAAAGGTAAAATGGGCCATAATTTAATATCCTCGTTCATAATAGTCGAAGGGAGTAACAGGCTCCTCTCTTTCTCTTTTCTCTTTTTTACTTTTACTTTCCCTTCTAAAATACCCTACAGGTAGACCGCTTTCTCCATAAGTCTCCACAGCGATAAGCTCCCAGCCGTCCTCTCTAAGGTTATTAAGAAATTCTTCCTGCTCAGCAAAACTGGGTATTCCTTTCTTCTTTATTTTCTCCAGCTCAAATTCTTTAAATGATTTAAAAGCTTCTAATTCGCTTCCCGGACTCAGTCCCTGGGGATAGAATCTCTCACAGAAGTCTTTAAATTCTTCACTTTCTGTTCTCAGTTCTTTCCACTCCTGAAGAGCGGTAGTATAGAATATCGCTTTTCCCTCGGGCATAAGAAATGCTACTTTGTATTCCCACTTAGCTTTCCCTCCAAACACAAAGCCAGTGAATAGAAAAATTCCCAGAATAAAAATTATCCCGATCAACGATTTCTTCATCCTCGACTTCTCCTCTTTTGTCCAACTAGAAAAAATTTATGCCGAAGTAATTTTCCCTTACTTCTCGATTGAAACAAAATTGCGTCTATTCAGTAGTCTCTTCTATTATTTCTGTTATTTCCCAGGCAATGGAATCTAACTTATTGCCGGCCGCGTCGAGAATCTCCACACTCCACTGGCCTTTCCATTCAGGTATAATCGTTTTGTAGCTCCAGGTACGGTGTCTGGAATATTTGACAGGAAGTACCACTTCTGCCATCTTCTCTACACCATAATACCAGACATGGATGACCTCCGTTGGCTCATCTGCCCCTTTCACACAAGTCCAACAGTAAACTCTGTCCACAGAAAGCGGGAAAGTGGAAGCCTCTCCAACAAGCTCGCTCTCTTCGACTCCTACCCCTATTCTGGTCTCTACTGTAAGTTTCGTCTCTTCTACTTCTACCTGTTCTTCTGACAGTTGTTCCTCTTGAGCAGCTACTGGCTTAGCCGAGATTAGACTTAACAAAAGGATCAACGAAAAAATTAGCGCCTTATACATTTCTTCTCACCTCCTTTGATATATATAATTTTGAGATTGAAATATCGTGTAAGAATCAAGTTCGAGAGCTATAAAAATATTCTATTTAAGATTATCTTCTACTAAGCTTTTTAACTCTTGCAGATTGGGTGGGGTATTAGCATCGGCGAGGTAAATTCCACGCTGGGTTCCCTCTCTCCAGGCTAAATATAATATCTTCTCCTGAGTGGGCGAGAATAAAGGATTTGTATTTCCATAATATTTTCCACTTACAACCTGGCATTTGTTTCGACCATTAATATCAACTGTATAGATTCCTTTCCAGCCGAAGAATCCTTCACCAGACGTTCTGCGATGAGATTTGCCGCTACTTAAGAATAGTATCTTCTTTCCATCGGGAGAAAAAGACGGGAATTTATTGTAGGATTTATCACTCACAATACACTTTTTATTTCTTCCTTTAGTGTCACATATATAGATTCCGCTATTATCCAGTGAGTCAATCTTCCCATCTTTATTAGTATCTCTCTTCCTACTTAAATAGACTATTTTAGTGCCGTCCGGGGAAAAAACGGGAAAAGAGTTACTGTATCTATCACTTACAAGTTCCTGTTCATTTCTGCCGTCAGTATTTATAGTATATATCCTACTATTATCACGCAAATCAATCCGGCCATCCTTGTTAGTATCCCTTCTCCAGCTGGCATAAATTATCTTTTGACCATTGGGTGAAAAAGAAGGAAAAGTGTTATCGTATTCATCACTGACTATTTGTTTTTCATTCTTACCATCGATATCTATCGTATAGATTCCACTATTGTACTCTCGCCAGCTGGCAAATAGAATCTTGCCAACATCCGGAGAAAAGGAAGGGAACTTATTATGGTACTCATCAGAAACTATACATTTTTCATCTCTTCCGTCTAAGTCTTTTATATATATTCCCGGATTATCAAATAAATCGATTTTGCCATCTCCATTAGTATCCCTTCGCCTGCTTAAATATACTACCTTACTCCCATCGGGCGAGAAAGAAGGATATGTATTCTGACAATCATCATTCACAATTTGCCTCTCATTTTTTCTCTCCACATCTATAATGTAAATTCCAAAATTATCTCTCTGGTCAATCACACCATCGTTATTAGTATCACGCCGAATGCTACAAAAGACTATCTTGTTGCCATCTGGAGAAAATGCTGGAAAGACATTGTAATATTCATCGCTTACAATTTTTTTCATACCTGTCAATTCGCAGATTTTTCTAACCATCTCCTCTGAGGGACCTAAGGCGATTACTTCCCCAAGGACTTTTTTTGTATTTGTAAAATCTTTATTATTTAAATAGGCCTCTGCTAAAAGATAGTAGGTGTTAATATCTTTTCTTTTGGAAATTGCCATAGAAAACTGCTTAATGGCTTCATCAAAAATTCCCAATTCAAATAGTTTTTGCCCTCTTTTGATTTCTTTAATTTTTCCAAAAAGACGCATGGCTACATCTCGCATTTAGTAGGCATAATCCGTATTTACAATAAAAGCATCTTTAATAAGTTCTATATGATTGGAATAAACAGAAACAACATCGAATCTAAGATCTTGCTTATAAATTTTCTTTTCTTTAAGATATACTAAAGCTACTTTAGCAAGCTTCTTTTGTTTATGCCCATCTATTGCTTCTTCAGGTAAACCGTATTCTTTTGTCTTTCGCGTCTTGACTTCCACAAAACAAAGAATGTTTTTGTCTTTAGCAACGATATCGATTTCACCTAAAGAACAACGGTAATTCCTCTCCATAATCTTATATCCCTGCTTTTTTAAGAACTTTACGGATATGTCTTCCCCTTTTCTACCTAAATTTATTCTTTTATTACTCATTTAGTTTTTTATCTTTAACTCGCGCAGCTTTACCTGTCTTTTTACGCAAATAATACAGCTTTGCCCGGCGAACTCTTCCGCTCTTAATAACACTTACCTCTTTAATCTGAGGAGAATGGAGAGGAAAAACCCTCTCCACTCCTATACCATAAGAAAGCTTTCGCACAGTGAAAGTTTCACTTACGCCCCTCCCAGAACGGCTAATGACCACTCCTTCAAAGGCGTGAACCCTTTCACTCCCGCCTTCGAAAACTTTTGAAATGACACGCACTGTATCGCCAACGAGGAAGTGTGGTAGCTCTTTTTTTAACATCTCCGTAGTCGCTCTTTTTAGCAAACTGTCCATAAACTCCACCTTTCTATAATCGCAAGTTTATCTATTTGCACCTTCAGAAAGTAATCGCCTTGCCCCTGTCTTGTTTTTTCTTAAGTTCTTTTAAGATTTTTTGGTCTTCTGCAGAAAGTGTTATCTTTTCTAAAAGATCCGACCTTTTGTTTAAAGTGTTTTTTAGCGCTTCTTGTCTTCGCCACTCTTTAATTTGGCTATGGTTCCCCGATAAAAGAAGGGCGGGAACAGACTTCTCCCTAAACCTTCGCGGCCGGGTGTAATGTGGATAATCTAATAATCCCTGGTAGAAGGAATCATTCTCAAAAGACTCTCTTTTATTTAAAACTCCTGGCAATATCCTTACCAGAGAATCGATAATTACCATTGCCGGCAATTCTCCCCCTGTCAAAACATAATCGCCAATGGAAATCTCATCAGTAATTAAGTTCTCCTTGACCCGCTCGTCCACCCCCTCATAATGCCCACAGATAAACAGCAAGTGTTCCTCCTGTGAAAGTTCCTTGGCTTTAGCCTGATTGAAGGTTTGTCCCTGGGGAGTCAAAAGAATAATGCGCACCTTACGTTTTCTTTTTCTACTACCTACGATTTTTTCTACAGCGCGAAATATAGGCTCGGGTTTCAAAACCATCCCCGCCCCACCACCATAAGAATAATCGTCCACAACAGAGTGTTTATCTAAAGCAAAATCACGCAAATTATGGATGTTAATTTTAACAATGTTTTTCTGTTGCGCCCGCTTTAAGATACTTTCTTTAATTATTCTTTCTAACATTTGTGGAAATATAGTTATTACATCGATCTGCATTTTCGTCTTCAATTATAGCTCCTCAGGAAGATCAATTATCATTCTTTTTTTATTAATATTAATTTCCTTTACAAATTTTTTTAGTGCGGGAAATAAAATCTCTTTAGTCTCTTCTTTGATTACATAAATATCATTTGACCCTGTTCCAAAAATATCCACAATTTTTCCAAGCCTGCGCAGACCCGTTTTGTCTTTCGCAAAAACGTCCATTCCCATCAAATCTCGAACATAGTAAGCTCCCCTCGCCAAGGGAAGTCTCTTGCAAGCGACCTTATATTTCTTCAACTGCTCTGCCTGGCTAATAGTATCATAACCAGCAAATTTCAGGATAATGAATCCTTTATGTTCCCTCATACCAAGTATCCGGGTTTCCTTTCTCTCCCCATCTGGATTCACTAAATAGACATTCTTCATGCTTTCTAAAAGACTCCTTCCGTCTCTGGTGACGAAGCTTGATAAGGACAGGTAGGAAATGAGTTTCACTTCACCTTTGCGTCCCTGTGTATTAACAATCTCTCCCAAAAAGATTAAATTTTTATCATTCTCTTCCATTTTGCCAACACCCCAGCTTGGGCGAGACTCCTGTACAGACTCTTATGACGCGAAGCTTTGCTTCGCTACTCCTTTCCTCCTCCAAGCGAGGGAATTTAGTCAAGCGAGCATTAGAATTTTTAGCCAAAAATCGAAGATTGTAGCCGCAAAGCGAAAGCTTTGCTTCTTTTCAGCAGAGCTCGCTCTGCAGCTACTGAGATTTTTGGCGGTGGTCAAAGAAGATATTCCCTTCGGGAATACTTCCATAGGGGTTTCACCCCTCTGGCGTTCACCAAATGTCCACCGGACATTTGCTTCTCTGTCCTCCGGGGCGCTCACCATCTCGCGCCCGTCGCTAACACGGAGCTCCTTATTCGTCGCTCCAGCGACCCCTTGTCTTTGCCCATCAGATTATGGGCAAAGACAAACCCCCTAATCCGCATCCTGATTGTTATCGGGATGCTTACAAAAAATTCTCAGCGAGTAAAACTAAATCCCGAGCCACCATTTATTTAATGACCTCAATCGTGACTCGATGTCCTGTCTTCACAGAAGCAGCATTAAGCAATGTGCGAAGTGCTTTAATAGTCCTTCCTTGCTTGCCAATTACTCTGCCTATGTCTTCCTTCGCTGTAGACAGTTCCAAAATTATATTCTGTTCTCCTTTTACTTCTTTGACTTTAACCTTTTCGGGATTATCTACTAACTGTTTAACTACATGACTAACTAATTCTTTCAACTATTCCTCCAAAATTACATAATAATGAGTTTTGATGCCTGATAATTATTCTTTTTCCTTGTGAATTTTCAATAAACTTTTTACCGTAGGTGAAACTAACGCACCTTTCTTCATCCAGGCTTTAATCTTTTCTTGAAAGAAAGCAACTCTTTCTCTGGCCTCGCGGGGATTATAATGACCAAGAATTTCTAATACTCGTCCATCTCTTTTCTTTCTCGAATCAACTGCCACAATAGTGTAGAAAGGCCGCTTATGTGTGCCAATTCTCTTCAATCTAATTATTATGGACATGCGCTTCCTCCTTTTAAATAGGAAATAATAAAATTGCAGTTTGGTACCTCTCGTTTATTTACTGGCGGATTTCTTCTGAGAGAGGTTACACGCTCGACGGAGATCGGCAATTGCTTTCCTGGGATCGGGTGAGCCGAAAATATACTCACCGCTAACCAGAATATTTGCGCCATTGTCTACTGTCGACCGCGCCGTGTTAAGGTCAATTCCGCCATCAACCTGAATATCTACATCCAACCGATTTTTTGAAATGTAGTCTCGAAGATGAGCAATCTTGGGTAAGACAGAACTAATGAACTTCTGTCCCCCAAAACCTGGCTCTACTGTCATCAACAGGGCCATGTCAATTTGATTTAAGTAGTTCAACAAAGACTCAACAGGCGTCTGGGGCTTGAGAGCCACTCCTACTTCCAACCCTTCCTTTTTAATTGCTTCAATTACCTCTCTAAGATTAATACAAGCTTCTGCGGAAACTGTAATAATTCTTGCTCCAGCACGAGCAAAGATAGATATAAATTCTTGAGCATTCTCTATCATTAGATGGACGTCAAGGGGAAGTTTGGTTATCTTCTTTATGGATTTGACGATTTGAGGTCCAAAAGAAATATTAGGAACAAAGTGACCATCCATAATATCGAGATGCAACATATCAACTCCCGCTTTTTCAACCAGCCATATCGATTCCTTTAAGTTAGTAAAATCGCAATCTAGAATAGACGGAGCAATCTTAATCACAATTCTATCTCCCTAACCAGAATACTGTTAACAAATATTTTTGCCTTTGCTTTTCCCAAAACTTGTATGGGCAATGAAATTTTCGTTCCTGGAGAATGTATTTTATGGTAAACTTCCCTTTCACCTTGACCATCCACTACCACAATGAGAACATCTCTATCTAAAACTCCCTGGGAAACTTCATAATATACTGTTGCTTCGCGGATTATTTTGTGCTCTTCGCTTTTCTTTGCTACAGTTACTTTGACTATAGTATTTTCATCGACGATTTCACCCGTGTGAGGTTCTTGTTTTAAAATAGTGCCTTGAGGAACACTATCATTAACAGTTTCTTTAATTTCACCTAAGGATAAATTCATATCCCGCAATATTTTCCGGGCGCTCTTAATATTTTGGCCAAGCAGATTAACCATTAAAGGCACTTCTGCTTCTCTGGCTGGACCAAGGCTTATCACCAGATTAATCATGCTTCCTCGGGCAACGATTTCTTCGGGTGAAGGGTCTTGCGCTATTACAAAGTCCTTTTTTATTTCCTCTGAGTAAATTCCTGTTTCCTCGCCCAGGACCAAGCCTGTCTGACGAAGGAGAATCTTTGCCTCGCGTAAAGACCTTCCTACAAGCTGAGAAACGAAAATAACCTGACCACCAGAACTAATGATAACTTTAATAACTTTTCCTTCCTTCACTACTGACCCTGGCAGCGGTTCCTGAAAAATAATACTGCCATCGGGTATATTCTCATTATATTGTTCGCCAACTTTCTTAATATATAAGTCCTGGTCACTTAAAATCTGGAAAGCCTGCCCCACAGTCCTTCCGGTTAGATCGGGAATCATAATCTCTTTCTTCTGATGAACAACTATCCCCATCAATTGGTTGAAGATGAGAACTCCAAATACTATAGAGGCAAAAGTAGCCAGAATGAGTTTAATAAATTTTTTTATCCCCTGTTGGAGAGAAAAAAACCCAAGTAACATAACAGAAATTAGAATTAAAATTCCTAGTATTGCTTTCATAACTTAACCTTGCCCTCGCTTTACTACTAACGGAGATTCAAAAGATAGTTTGTGAAAGGCCTTAGGAATTTTAGCCAAGAAACGAGGACGACCTATTCTACTTCCAAGCAAAAATTTGTCTGACTCCGATTTATCGGAGGAGTTTATTTTTGCGCCCTCGAGAGTCGTTGCGAGGAAACGAAGCGACCGAAGCAATCTCGAGATTGCCACGGCTTCGCCTCGCAATGACATCTTTTATATCTCTTCTCACATCTTCACCATCCGACAAGCAAACATGCCATCCATGTGGTGACGATGAGGATAAATTTTCAAGAAACCATTTTCATCAACCAGTTCTTCTTTAGAAACAGGAAGATAGGGCTTAACTGATTCCAGATGGAATAACGGTCTCTCCTTTAAGAACTTCTCAATAATTCTCTCGCCTTCTTCTGGTTCCAAACTGCAGACCGCATAAACTAAAACACCTTTGGATTTAACACATAAAGAGCCCTCGTCTAAAATTGCATATTGCACCTGGGGCATTTTAACCAGAGTCCCCCGATAATCTCTATTCCAACGAACCTCCGGCTGACTCTGGATAATTCCCAGACTGGAGCAAGGCGCATCCACAAGGCATCGGTCAACTCTTTTTGAGTAAAGGGAACTTACTTTAGTAGCATCCAAAAGTTCTGCTTTCACATTGGTTACTCCCAAACGCATACAGTTTTCTTTAATCATCTCCAATCGAGGTTTACGAATATCTAGAGCAATGATTGAACCTTCATTTTTCATAAGTTCTGCCATATGTGTAGTTTTTCCGCCCGGGGCGGCACAGGCGTCCAACACAGTCTCTCCAGGCTTAGGTGCAAGAATATAACTGATGAGCTGAGAACTCTCTCCCTGGACAGTAAACAGACCCTTCCTGAAGGATTTCAATTGAGTCAGAGAGACAAAATCTTTTATCTTTAGTCCTCCAGGAGCAATTGAACTCACCTCTACTTTTAAATTTTCTTTCTCCAAGGTAAGGATAAGCTCTTCCCGGGTAGTCTTCAGTGTGTTGGTGCGAATAGAAAGGGGAGGTGCTTGATTATTGATTTCGCATAACTCTATTGTTTCTTTCTCTCCGAATCGCGACAACCAACGCGTAATTAACCATTGTGGATGAGAATAGGTTATGGAAAGATATTGGGAGAGGTTTTTTTGTTGGTCAGGATAGACAATATCTTTTACATTATCACTAACTGCACGTAGTAGTGCATTGACCAAGGAAATAATACCAGCGTGCCCAAATTCCTTACTCATCTCTACTGACTCGTTAATTGCTGCGTAGGCAGGAATCTTATCAAGATACATTAACTGGTAAGCTCCCAACCTCAAAATATTTCTCACATAGGGGGATAACTCTTCTGTGTTTTGCTTGAAACGATAGGTATTCAATACCCAATCTAAAGTATTGAGATGGCGAATCACCCCATAAACCAATTCGGTAACCAGTGCCCTATCCTCTTTTGATAACTCGTGAGTCGAGAGCGCACTATCTAAAGCAATTCTGCTATAGGCACCCTTTACCTCAATCTTATATAGGACTTCTAAAGCAATTCTCCTGGCAGATTTCACTCTTTCCCCCACATATCACCAACTGTTAATCGGGCACCCTGAAGATAATCATAAGCCCTCTGAACAGACTTATTTTCTGGCTGAACCCCAGTGACCAGAAAACTTCCTTCCCCACAAGCTACTACAAATCCTTCCCCCTTTCTAATTTCCACAATCTTTCCCGGTTTAGGAAAGCCTCCCTTGTCAGCCTCAACAGGTACTGGTATAATTTTAGCCTCTAATATTTTCACTTTCTTTCCACTTTTTATTTTAATGTAAGTTCCTGGCCAGGGATTAAGTGCCCGAATGCGATTGAGTATCCTACGAGATGAGTCATTCCAATTAATCTGACCATCACTCTTCTTCAACAATGGCGCATAACTGATGCCAGAGCTATCCTGAGGGTGACCAGAAACTCTCTCCTCCCTTATCAAATTGAGTGTCTCTCCCAGTAAAACTACCCCTGCTTCACATAATCTGTTCTGTAATGTTAAATAATTATCTTCAGGATCTATGGAAATCTTTTTCTGTAAAATAATGTCTCCCGTGTCTACTTCTTTTTTCATAAAGATCGACGATACTCCTGTATAAGAATTGCCTTCAAGAAGCGCCCACTGCACAGGAGCCGGGCCACGGTACTTAGGAAGCAGAGAGAAATGAATATTCACACAACCCTTTCTAGGAATATTTAAAACTTCAGATGACAAGACTTTTCCAAAAGCAACAACCACAATTAAATCCGGAGCTAACTCTTTAATATTTCTAACAAAATTGCTGTCGGCAATCTTTTCGGGTTGAAAGAGAGTAAAGTTTTTCTGTAAAGCAAACTTCTTTACCCCTGAGTACTCCAAACGATGTCCCCGTCTAGAAGGGCGATCCCCCTGAGTGACAATGGCTACAATTTCGTCACTCTCCATTATCTTTCTCAAGAACTGGAGGGAAAAGTCAGGGGTTCCCATAAACAAGATACGCAACTTTTCCTCCTGGTCCAGTCAAGTACTTCCAAGTTTAAGATAGCATGAAGTGGTTTTTAATAATAACAAATTCTTTGTCTTTATACAAATTTTTTTTCCTCTCAGAGCATATTGAGAGGGTCAACGTCAACACTAATCTCCATCTCCTTCTGCTCAAATCCCAGGCAGTGTCTCTGAAAAAATTCACCAATACCCTTCATATCAGTAGTTTTGATGATAATCTGCCAGCGATATTTTCCGGCAATCTTATCCAGTACGGCTGGGGTGGGTCCTAGTATTGTGATTTGATTAAGCTCTCTTTTTAATAGAGAACCAATTTTTTCAGATGTGGTTATAACTTTTTTTTCATCTTTCCCTCTTACCAGAATAATTACTAAGTTGGTAATAGGAGGATAGTTCAATTCTTTCCGGAATTCCATCTCTCTCTCATAAAATGAGCGGTAATTATGTTCCAATGCCATTTTTATGCTATAATGGTCAGGATTGTAGGTCTGCACGATAACCTCACCACCTTTAGGTCCTCGTCCGCTCCGTCCGGCAACCTGCGTAATTAGGGAGAAAGTTCTCTCTGCAGAACGGAAATCTGGCAAATTTAAAGCTGTATCCGCTGAGATTATTCCCACCAGGGTAACATCGGGAAAATCCCACCCCTTGGCCACCAGCTGAGTACCCACTAAGATATCGACTTTTCGCTGACGAAACGCATTAAATATTTTCTCAGCAGCATGTCTATAACGCATCGTATCCCTATCCATTCTCATAACTTTTGCCCCGGGGAACATCTTTTTTACTACTTGTTCTACTTTTTCCGTCCCCGTTCCAAAATAGCGAATTTTTTTACTGCCACACCTAGAGCAGAATCTTGGCGCTTCAGCGTGATGGTTACAATAGTGACACTTAACCCTTTTCTCATTAAAATGGTGGACCATGGAAATGTTACAATTTGGACATTTTAACACGAAGCCACATTCTCGACATAAGATAAAAGTAGAATACCCTCGCCGATTTAAGAAGAGGATAATTTGTTCACCTCTTTCCAATCTCTCAGCAATGGCTTCAGAAAGTTTTTGAGAGAGGACGCCTTGAGTGTTTCTTTTCTTTAGTTCTTCACGCATATCGACTATATCTACTGAAGGAAGAGACCTTTCATATATCCTTTCCGGAAGAGTTAAAAGTCTATATGGTTTTATTCCTGTTAACGCCCGATAGAAAGCCTCTATAGAGGGAGTTGCTGAACCCAGGACAAGAGTCGCCCCCTCGAGTTCAGCCCTCTTCTGGGCTAATTCTCTAGTATGATACAAAGGTCTCTTTTCCTGCTTGTAAGAAGTATCATGCTCTTCATCAATTATTATTAGACCCAAATTGGGGAAAGGCGCAAAAATCGTTGACCTTGCTCCAATCATTATATCTATCTTTCCCTGGTAGGCGGATTGCCAAGTTCTATACCTCTCTCCCTGGGAAAGGCGACTGTGCCACAGGCCGATTCGACTGGAACCGAATCTCTGTTTAAAAACACTCAAGAATTGTGGAGTCAATGATATTTCCGGAACCAAAAATATGGACTGCCTTCCCACCTCCTGAGCTTGAGCTATAGCCTGCAGATAGACCTCTGTCTTGCCACTGTCAGTTACGCCGTGGACAAGGAAGACAGTAAAACTTTTTTCTTTTATATTATTTTGAATGGGCTTTAGTATTCTCCTTTGCTGGGAAAATGGTATAAAGGCAGAGAAAACCTTTATTTCTGTCTTTTTAATCTTTTCTCTTAGTTTTACAGGCCGAAAATTGTGGGGGAGTATTATATCCAGAGCCTGCCCCAGAGAACAAACATAATATTTAGACATCCACTTAGCCAGCTCTAATAGATTTGTAGAAATTAAGGGTTCTTTATCGATGATTTCTTTAATCATTTTTATGCCTTTTACTCTTGGCCTCGTTAAGCCATCTACAATATATCCTATCCTTCCTTTGGGTCCAAAAGGTGCTACTATTCTTCTTCCTGCCAGTCTTTCTGACTCCAGTTCCAGGGGAAGCGAATAGTGGAAAATTCTATTAAAGGGGATAGGAAAAACAACTGACACACATCCTTGTATTGCCATAAATAATCCTTAGAAAATGGGGTCAACTCTATTTTATTTTTTTCTTCCTGTTAACTTTCTTCGAAAATAGCGGAATCATCCTCAATGTGGAGAAATAGAGGTCATCGCCTTCTTTATCTCTTTCATGTCTTCCCACACTTCCCGTTTTCTCGTCGGGTCTCTCAAAAGATATGCTGGATGGTAAGTGGGAATAACCTTTATAGGCTCTCCAAACTTTCCATAAGGCGGACAAAAATCGTAGAACTTACCACGAAGTTTTCCGATGCCTTCAGTTAAGTTCAACAGCGCCTTGGTAGCCGGTGAACCCAAAGTACAGATGATTTTAGGCTCGATAATTCCAATCTGCTTAAACAAAATTGGAAGGCACTGAGCTACCTCATCTTGAGTTGGCGGTCGGTCGTTACCTCTCATTTCTGGGTGGGTGGGATCTTTCATGGGATGACATTTCACAATATTGGAAATGTATACTTCCTCTCTTGTCAGTTTAATCGATTCAATTATTTTAGTTAAAAGCTGTCCTGCTCTCCCTATAAAGGGAATTCCCAATCGATCCTCATCGAAACCGGGCCCCTCACCAACAAACATTAGTTCAGCCTTGGAGTTCCCCACTCCAAACACCAAATTTGTCCTCGTTCTTCCCAACTTACACTTCTGACAATCCTTTATGCGCCTTGCCAGATCATCCAAGGTTCCTGATTCAGCTTTCTTTTCTTCCCAATGTTGCATAAACTCTTTTATTCCCCTATTTCTTTCTTGTTCCAGAAACTTCCTGGTTATTGAAATTAACTCAGCAAATTCTTTGCCTTTATTCAATTCTAAATCCTTAACTCATTTCGTGATAAATTCTTTTAATTCGGATAGTATCCTTTCAGCTATCTTTTCCTTTTGCATTTCTCGTAAGAAAATTTTCTTCCCCGATTTTGTGAAAATTTTAACCGTGGCTTCATTCTGGCTCATTGCTCGAGGAGTATTAGCTATAATCATATCTAAATTCTTCTTTTTCAGTTTCTCCCGGGCGTTCTTTTCCAAATCTCTTGTCTCTAAAGCGAACCCGATCAAGCATTTCGCATCTTTCTGTTTACCCAATTGACCAATGATATCAGGGTTCCTTGTCAAATTTATACTTTTCCTCTGGAGGTTAGTTTTAATTTTCTCTTTCTCTCTCTTCTCTGGACGGTAATCACCCACAGCAGCAGAAGCGATAACCACATCGGAGCGAGGAGCGTATTTTACCACTTCCTTTTCCATATCCAGGGCTGACTCTACAAATATGGTATTCACTCCTTGTGGTGGTGTAATATTTGTAGGACCACTAATTAATGTTACCTTTGCCCCTCTTCTTTGTGCTACTTCAGCCAAAACATAGCCCATTTTGCCGGAAGAAGCATTCGCTATATACCTCACCGAGTCGAGGTATTCATGAGTGGGACCAGCAGTGATGAGAAAAGTCTTCCCTGCCATGTCTTTTTCTCTATTCAAAATATCCTTAACGCCATCTATAATCTTATCATTACTGGCTAACCTGCCTAAGCCACTCTTTCCCGAGGCGAGCTTTCCATATTCGGGTCCAATAAATTTGAATCCCTTCTCTTTCAGCTTCTCAATATTTGCTTGTGTAAAGCTATTCTTATACATAGTTTCATGCATTGCTGGTGCTATTAAAATAGGCGACTCGCTGGCTAAAACAGTGGTTGTCAGGAGATCATCAGCAATGCCCGTGGCTAATTTTGCAATGGTGTTGGCTGTAGTGGGGGCGATTAAAATTAAGTCCGCTCTTTCGGCCAAGGAAATATGCTCGAGTTCCCACTCTTCCGGCAAATCGAAAAGATTTAAATAGACCCTATTCCCAGAGAGAGTCTGAAAAGTCAAAGGAGTGACGAAATGAGTAGCCGCCTTGGTCATTATTACAAAAACTTCAGCACCCAATTCTTTTAAGCGAGAGACTATCTCACAGGCCTTGTAAGCAGCAATACTACCGGTTATGCCTAAAACGAGCTTCCTACCCAAAAAAGGCCTATTTTTCTTCAGGTTTCTTTTTTTCGACACTTTCCTCTTTTGACGCCTTTCCCTTTGAGATTTTCTTCTGATTGGTATCTTTACTGGCCATCTCATATAGCACTTCTATAATTGTCTCCGGTGTCATCTTAATCTTTCCGTCTTTCTTCGTCTTCTCTTTTAATAACTTCGAGGCTAAAATAATCAACCTGTATTTATTAGATACATTATCGAGTAACAATTCATCCAGCGAAGGTTTAGCTTTGTCTTTTTCCATTCTTTTTACTCCTACTAAATCCAGAATTAGCCAGATTTACACATTTTCTT
>DATKVN010000004.1 GCA_035530055.1 bacterium
AAGATATTTATAAACACTTCAGGTATAGGGTTGATAGATTCAGGGATTGACATCTCCTCGAAAAATGCACGGATTGGCGACAGGATAATCTTGAGTGGCACAATTGGTGACCATGGAATCGCTATTTTGAGTGCAAGAAAAAAGTTTGATTTCCAAACAAAATTGAAGAGCGACTCTCAGCCATTGAACGGGATTGTCTGGGATATCCTGAAAGTAAGCAAGAAAGTTCACGCTCTACGCGACCCTACCAGGGGTGGATTGGCCACATCTCTGAATGAGATAGCCGAACAGTCGGGAGTGGGAATAGAGATTGAAGAGGAGAAGATTCCCTTGAAGGAAGAGGTTAAGGGCGTCTGTGAAATGTTAGGTTTCGACCCGTTATATATTGCTAACGAAGGGAAACTGGTGGCTTTCGTTCCTGAAAGGGATTGCGCAAAAGTTTTAAATGTTATGAGAAAGAATAGATACGGAAAAGATGCTCAAATAATTGGAACTGTGGTTTCCAGGCACAAAGGGAGAGTTTTAGTAAAGACGAGCGTGGGAGGAGAAAGGGTCTTGGATATGCTTACCGGTGAGCAGCTTCCGCGAATCTGCTAAAATTTTTCCATTGCATCTGAGGCAGAATGGATGGTGTTTATGTTCTTTTAATCTGGGTTAAAAGAAAAAGGAAGATTCGAATAAGTAAATTGGGGCCTCTTGAATTTGCAAGAGGCTTCTATTTTTATGTGGGCAGAGCATTGAATGGGCTGGAGAAAAGAATCAAGAGGCATCTTGAAGAAAAGTAAAAGACATTTCTGGCACATTGATTATTTACTTGAATACTCATAAATTTTGGGTATAATATATGTATTAACATCATATGGAAAGAGTGAATGTAAGATCGCTTTCCATCTGGAGAAGAAATTTAAATCGATTGAAAATTTCGGCTCGAGTGGTTGTAGATACAAGAGCCATCTATTCTTTAAGAAAATTTAAACTAAGGAGGAGGTAAATAAATGGAACTGGTAATTCCCGTTATGACTTTGCAGGATGCCCGGGCGGCAGTTGAGGGTGGGGCTAGACTGATCAGCGTAAAAAATCTTCATGAGGGTGCTATGGGTGCCAATCTCCCTTACACAATAAGGACTGTCAGGAAAAAGATTCCCAGGAGAATTCGCCTGGGTGCCACTGTGGGAAATTTTCCTGGCTATATGACCTGTACAGCAGCACAAGCAGCTCTGGGAGCAGTTGTATCGGGAGCAAGGGACCATGTTACTGTGGGACTGTACAAGGTGCCTTCCTACAGGGAAGCAGCGAAAATGGTTAAAGCAGTTAGTGAGACGATAAAAAGGTTTGATAAGAGAATTGGTGTGGCAGTATGCAGTTTCGCCGATTATAAACAGATTGGCTCCATCTCTCCCAAAGAGACTCTGGATATTCTCGTCGATTCTCAAGCAGATATAGCGGTTATAGATGTTGCGAATAAAGACGGTAAACACCTTTTCGATCATATGTCGATTGAACAACTCCATAGTTTTGTCGAAAGCGCACATAGTCATGGGTTATGGACACTCTTTCTTGGCTCTTTGGGAAAGGACGATGTTTCAGCGCTGCTTCAGACGGGAGTGGATATAATGGGAGCTCGTAGCACTGTATGTCGTGAAGGTAAATGGTATTATGAAGTCGAGAAGGAAAAAGTCAGGGAACTGGTTAAGACAATTGAAGAGGCGGAAGGCAAAAGCTGGATAGAACGCTGGTGGGAGAGGAGGCAGAAGAAGAAGAAAAGGCTGAGGGGAAAGACCTGTGGTCCAGAACATATGATTGAGAGTTCAAAGTCTAAAGGTTAAAGTTTATCGTTAATATGTCCCTAACACTATTCCTGTTTAGCGTAATACTGATTAGTCTTTCTGGAATTATGATGCCTGGCCCCGTGTTTGCAGTGACTTTATCCAAGGGTTATGAATCTCCGGTTGCCGGAATCGGGGTGGCTTTGGGGCATGGGGTAGTGGAAATTCCTTTGATAGCTATTGTTTACTTTGGCTTTGCCAGATTTTTCCATTTGGAATTGGTTAAAACTATCGTGGGCGTTGCTGGAGGATCGATTCTTATATATATGGGTTCCGGCATGTTCAGAATCCGCCATGAGATAAACGAAAGAGCCTACAGTTTTTCTCAAGGTTCGATTACCGCCGGCTTCCTCACAACTGTTTCTAATCCCTACTTCTTTCTCTGGTGGGCAACAATTGGCGCAGCCCTGATGACTAAGGCGATAACATTTGGATTGATAGGAATTCTTCTTTTCGTTTTGGTTCACTGGCTGTCCGATTTAACCTGGTATTCTTTGGTATCTTTGGTAGTTTACAGGAGCAAACACTTATGGAGCAGGAAGTTACATGGGATTCTATTCGGTTTATGTGGGGGGATACTTATCGGTTTTGGTGGTTGGTTCATATTTTCTGTGGTTATCTAAGACCTGTGCTCAAAATGTGAGAGGGTAAAATGAAAGTTATCGGTATAATAGGATATAAGGGAAGTGGTAAGACGCATCTGGGCATCAACCTCTCAGAAGAATTAAAAAGGAGAGGATACACGGTTGCTATCGTTAAGCATGTGCAAGGCTCTCTTGACCTTCCCCATAAGGATACTAGTCTATATAGAGGACATTGTGACCAACTTATAGCCATCTCTGAGGAGGGTGTAACGGAATTCTTTAAGGGTAAACTCAATTTTGAACAAGCGCTCGACTCCTTGGATGCCGATTTCATAATTGTGGAAGGGTTCAAGGAGAAAAAGAGCTTTCCCAAAATTGTGTGTTTAAGAGAGAAAGGTGAGGAGAAGGAACTTTCTGATGGTTTGGAGATTGGGCTGGTGGGGAAAGGAAATTTCAACTCTGATAGAGACATTTCCACTATAGCTGATCTGGTGGTAGAGAAGGCATTCAAGTTGCCAAACCTTGACTGTGGTGATTGCGGCTTTAATAGTTGCTACGAGCTGGCAAGAGAGATTCTGAAAGGTAAAAAGAGAGTGAGCGACTGTACTCGTTTGGGGCGAGATGTAGAAGTGCAAGTGGTTGGTGAGCCCATGGAACTGAATCCCTTTGTATCGGACATTTTGCGAAAGACAATAAAGGGATTTCTCTCTGGGTTGAAGGGTTTCAAGAGAGGGAAAATTAGAATTAAAATTGGGGATAGAGAAGACCGATGAAGACAAAA
>DATKVN010000005.1 GCA_035530055.1 bacterium
CCTGCCCTTGCGGGTTCTACGGCGATTCACAGAGAGAATGCACCTGCACTCCTTTTCAAATCCAGAAATATCGAGCTAAAATCTCAGGACCGCTCCTTGACCGAATCGATATGCATATTGAAGTGCCACCAGTTAAATACCAGGAGTTAACAGTAGATACGGATGGGGAATCTTCATTGACAATCCGTACCCGAGTTCAGAGGGCAAGAGATATACAGAAGGAAAGATTTAAAAAATTTAAATCGGTCTATTGTAATGCTCATATGGAGGCTAAATATATAAGGAAGTATTGTATTCTGGAAAAAGAAGCGGAGAAGTTATTGAAAGATGCAATTGAGCGTTTGGGACTTTCAGCCCGGGCATATGACCGCATTCTTAAAGTCTCCCGGACAATTGCAGATTTAGAAGCAAAGGAGGAGATTAGTTCCCACCACATTGCTGAGGCTATCCAGTATAGAAGTCTGGATAGGAATTTATGGATGTAATTTTGGGTGTGTAAATCCATAAAGTTATGGAAAGGAGAAAAAATGAAAAGGGGAATTCTTATTTTTCTGTTGTGTGGTCTATTAACTTTCAGTATCTTTTTTGCCCAAGCTCAGGAAGAAGATGTGGAATCTTTGCCTCCTGAACCTTTAGGAGTAGAGATTCCTGCGTTTGAAGCTGAAGTGGAAGAGGAAGAAGAGGAAGCTTTGCCTTCGGAACCTTCTGAAGAAGAGATTATTTTTGAGGCGGAAGAAGAACCCGTCGAGCCGAGCGAAGTCCCCACTGAGGAGGTTGCAGTTGAGGAGCCTCGAGAAAAGGTGGAGGAGGCTGTAACTGAGAGAAGAGTTCTTCCCGAAGAAGATATTCCTGAAGGAATAGAACTTGTGCTTAAAGCTTACGAGGTAAAGAGGGGGGATTGTCTTCACGAAATCGCTAACCGGTATTACGAAGATCCTTCTTTGTGGAGAGAGATATGGGCGTATAATAAATATATAAAGGATCCCCATTGGATTTTTCCTGGTGATGACCTGGTAATTCCCACGTATCAAAAAGCGGAAATATCGGAAGAGATGCCCCAGGGGGAGCTGGTAGTAAAATTAGAAGAGGTTAAGCCAGGATTCGAATATGAAAGAGATATCTTTATTGCTCCCTTAGATTTTGAATTTGATGGATGTATTGCCGGAGTAAAAGAGAAGAAATTCATGACAGCATACGGAGATGTAGTATTCATCGATCTGGGGAAAAATCAGCAAGTTAAGCCAAAGACAAGGTTTATAATCTATCGAGAAGGGAAAGAGGTTATCCATCCCATAACCGGCGAAGCTCTGGGAATAATCATTGAGAAGATTGGTGTATTGGAAGTTACATCAGACATTCAAGAAGATAGTTCAACCGCAGTTATAAGAGATAGCCGGAAACCGATAGAGATCGGCGACCCTATTAAATTGCAAAAGAAGAGAGAAGAGCAAGAAACTAAAGAATGATAAAGCAGAATAAAAATAGGCAGGAAAAATTTACTCACACTGCTCCATGTCCACGTCATGGTCTCTTGTTATCATGAGATTCTATGTTAGTGCCCGCCGAATTCTTTCATTCATTCCATGTTTTCACTCTCTTTTGCATAACCAGACAATTGGTAGTGTAGAGTTTTATGCCCGCAATTTGAAATTTGAAATTGGTGATGTAGGACTTTATCCCCGCAGAAATTACGTCCATAGGGCTACACTACACTCTTTTGAGGGGATTGCTTGACATATTACTGGGATTTTGTATATAATATTATGCTTTGTGCCAAAAAACTTTATTTTCGTAAAGGAAAGAAATGGCAGATAAAATTGAACATTGGCTGACTCTAAATATGATTCCTGGAATAGGGGCGATGAGATGCCAGAAGCTGTTAGAACACTTCGGGTCTCCTCAAGCTATACTTGAGGCAAATTTGAACGAACTTCAACACGTTGCCGGTATCGGGGAGTACACGGCCAGGCAAATTGTCAGCTCCAGAGATAAATTAGATATAGAAAAAGAGATATCCAGAATTAAAAAACAAAAAGTTTCTGTAGTAACATTTTCTGACGATAACTATCCGGCAAACTTAAAATCTATTTTCGATCCACCCATTGTGCTATATGTAAAGGGGAAATTGTTGCCAGAAGATAGAATTGCCATTGCCATGGTAGGAACCAGGCGACCAACTACTTATGGAAAAATGGTGGCAGAAAAACTGAGTAAAGAATTGGCTGAAAGAGAAATAAGTATAGTTAGCGGCTTGGCCCGGGGAATCGATACCTCTGCCCATAAAGGGGCTCTATCTTGTGGGGGAAGAACTATTGCTGTTTTGGGATGTGGCATCGATATCTGTTATCCTCCGGAGAATAGGGCTCTTTTTAATGAGATTGGTGAACGGGGGGTTGTAGTTTCCGAATTTCCTATGGGCACACGGCCGGAAAAGATGAATTTTCCCATGCGAAATAGAATTATAAGCGGACTCAGTTTAGGGGTGGTGATCGTCGAGGCTGGTTTCAGAAGCGGTGCTTTAATCACTGCTGGGTGTGCCCTGGAGCAGGGCAGGGAAGTTTTTGCTGTTCCGGGAAATATCTTCAATTTAGGAACTAAGGGCAGTCATTCATTAATAAAACAAGGTGCGAAACTGGTAGAGGAATGTGAGGATATTATTGAAGAGATACGTTGTTTAAGAGATGTTCTACCTGTATCTCCGGCTATAAAGTCTCTTAGGGAAGTAAAGTTGTCTTCAGAGGAAGAAAGAGTGTATAACCTATTATCATTTGAGCCTATTCATATTGATTTGATAAGTAAACAGAGCGGTCTAGCTATAAACAGGATCTCATCTGTTCTCATGAATTTGGAAATGAAAGGTAGAATTAGACAAGTAATGGGGAAGATGTTTTTGCGCGTTCCAGAAGCACAATAATAAAAAATTACAAATTACAGATTACAAATTTCAAATCTGAAATCTGAAATCTATAATATAGGAGGAGAATATGGCAAGGAAATTAAAGGATGAAGATATGTTCCGGGATGGAGAGAATTTTGGAATTAGAGAAATCAAGGAATACTTAGAGAAGTTGAAATTGTCTGCAAGTGAACTGGAAGAGATGTTACTTGACGTTCTGGAAGAAAGTTACCAGGAAGACTATGACTCCAAGGGACGGAAGAAATATCTGCATTAAATTACAGGGTTAGTCTATTGGGTAAGCCTATGGTTAAGGCTTTAGTTATTGTCGAATCACCTACTAAGGCAAAGACGATCGGGAAGATATTGGGGAAAGACTACGTGATTAAATCTTCTATGGGGCATGTGTGTGATTTGCCTCCTCGTAGGTTAGGGGTGGATATAAAAAACAATTTTAAGCCTACTTATGAAATTATTAAAAATAAAAAGAAAATTGTGAAAGAGTTAACCAAGGCAATAAAGGAAGCTGAACAGGTTTATCTTGCTACTGACCAGGATCGAGAAGGAGAGGCCATAGGATGGCATTTAGTTACCGCCACAAAGACTGACCAGGGAAAAGTAAAACGGATAGTGTTTCATGAGATAACTAAAGAGACAATTGCTAATTCTCTTCGTTCTCCACGCCAGATTGACCTCCATTTAGTTAATGCTCAACAGGCAAGACGTATACTTGACCGGCTGGTGGGATATAAGCTCAGTCCTCTTTTGAGTGGCAAAGTCAGAAGGGGGCTTTCTGCAGGACGGGTACAATCAGTAACTCTTAGGTTGATTGTTGAGAGGGAAAAGCAAATTGAGAAATTTGTTCCTCAAGAGTACTGGACGATACTTGCCCATTTGAGCAAGAGGGATGAAGAACGAATCTTTACGGCAAATCTCATTGCTAAGGAAAAAAAGAAATTTAAAAAACTGGAAATTGCAAATGAGTCACGAGCAAAAAAAATCTGTCGGGATGTGAGAGGTAAAGAGTTTATTGTCTCGGAAGTAACCAGAAAGCCTAAGAAGCGTAATCCTTCTCCTCCGTTTAACACGAGTAGCCTGCAACAGGAGTCCTCCCGAAAGTTTGGTTTCTCGGCGACTAAAACAATGGTGATAGCGCAACAGCTCTACGAAGGCATCGACCTGGGAAAGGAAGAGAGTGTAGGGTTAATAACGTATATGCGCACAGATTCCTTCGCTGTCTCTTCCTCAGCTCAGGTTGAGGCGCTTAAGTTTATCAGGAAAAAGTTTGGCGAAAGCTACTTACCTCAAAAGCCGAGGATTTACAAAAGTAAGAGTAAAATTGCCCAGGAAGCTCACGAGGCTATCCGACCAACCTCCTATCTGCGCACTCCGGAAGCCATATCGAAATATCTAAATGCCACACAATTTAAACTTTATAGCCTGATCTGGCAAAGGTTTATATCCAGCCAGATGGCTTCAGCGATATTTGACACAATAGCTGTGGATATCAGAGCGAGTGATTATGTCTTTCGTGCTACAGGACAGAAGGTTAAGTTTCCCGGATTCCTTAAAGTCTATCAGGAAGAGAAAGAAGAAGAGGAAAAAGTTCTTCCTCCTCTTGAGGAGGGGGATAGTTTAGTTTTAAAAGAGGTTGTTCCCGAGCAGCACTTCACTGAGCCTCCTCCACATTATACGGTTGCGAGTCTAATTAAGACTCTTGAAGAGCACGGTATCGGTCGACCTTCAACCTATGCTCCCACAATAAGCACTCTTTTGGAAAGAAGGTATGTAACATTGAGTAATAAACAGTTCCATCCTGAAGAGACGGGGATTATAGTTAGCGACTTGTTGGTTAAATACTTTCCCAAAATCATGGACATTGGTTTCACTGCCCACTTGGAAGAGAATCTGGATGAGATTGCCCTGGGAAAAAGGGAGTGGGTTGAAGTCCTAAAGAACTTTTATCAACCCTTTAAGGAAACCCTGAACATTGCTTATAAAAATATGGAGAAAATCAAACCACAGATGACTAAGGAGATCTGTCCAGAGTGCAAAAGCCCCATGGTAATCAGAATTGGGCGCTACGGGAAATTTCTTGCTTGCTCTGCATTTCCTCGTTGTCGTTATACTCTTCCCCTGGATAAACAGGGGAACAAGATAGTCACCGAGATGACCGAAGAAAAATGTCTGAAGTGTGGAAGCCCTATGGTAATTAAGTGGGGCCGGAGAGGCAAATTCCTTGCCTGTAGTGCTTATCCCAAATGCAAAAATACTAAGTCAATTCCGAAAAAAGAATAGATAGGGCAAAAGGTGCCTGTCACCATAAAATCAATGGAAATCTATCTGGATGAATTTATTACACACTTGAGAGTAGAAAGGAATTTTTCCCCGCATACTCTGGTAAGTTATAAGGGTGACCTGAAAAGCTTTATCAATTTTTTTAAAAGAGACAAGATAAATAGTTTCAACAAAGTTGATCGCTTGCAGGTGAGAAAGTTTCTGGCTTACCTTGCAGGTAAGAATCTTGAAAAAAGCACCATTGCTCGAAAACTCTCCAGTATTCGGTCGTTCTTTGGTTATTTGACGCGGGAAAAAATTATAGCTCAAAACCCGACAATTCATATTCCTACACCAAAACAAATGAAGAAAGTGCCTCATTTTTTGGATTTGCATGAAGTCAGGCTACTCTTGGAATTGCCTAATAGGAGAACTCTTATAGGCTTGAGAGACAGGGCAATCTTAGAGGTATTATATGGCTCGGGTCTGAGAGTGAGTGAGCTGGTAAACTTGAATATAAGCGATGTTGACCTGTTAGGGGGGATGATTAAGGTGAAAGGTAAAGGGTCGAAAGAAAGGTTAGTGCCCATTGGAGAGATGGGACTTACCTCTATCGAACGCTATTTGAAAATGCGCCAATTGCCGGAAAAGTCTGCTTTTTTTAAAATTAAAAGTTTCCAGAATTTGCCTTACAGTAAAGGGCCATTATTTTTGAATTTTCAGGGGTCGCGGTTAAATACACAAAGCATAAACCGTCTTGTTCATAAATACATCAGGCTTGCCAGTATCAAAAAGGGAGTAAGCCCACACACTTTGAGACACACATTTGCCACACATCTATTAGATGCTGGCTGTGATTTGAGAGCTGTACAGGAAATGTTAGGGCATGCCAGTCTATCTACTACTCAAATATATACTCATGTGACCACAGAAAGATTAAAGAGAGTATATAGAAAATATCATCCTCGTGCCTGAGAAGAGAGAAAGATGAGAGAGAATGTAAAGATTCTCATGGAAGAGACAGGTTGTGATGAGGGTCAGGCAGAACTGGCTCTCCATTCAACAGGAAATAACTTAGAAAAAGCTATAAAATCGATAGATCAACTTCTTAGATACATCATAGTAATTAAAGGAAAGTTTATATGTGACCAGACCAATGTTTATGGTCAGTTTATAGTTATTAGCCATCTCCATCAAAAGAGGATTGTTCGTTTGGGTGCAGTAGCCACATACGATCCCGTAATTTATGAGGGAGATATCAATTGTAAATGGCGCGACTTCGAAAAGAAGCTCTATGCAGATCGTCTCAGAGAGGGTTGTGTACACGAGTTAATTCAGAAGCTGGAGCAGAATTTGAACTGGGAGATTGCAAGCGAGCACAGAAAGTCTTTCTTCCAGAATCTGAAAGATAGAAATTATGAAGAGACAACCGTTATCCTTCGATCAATCATCAGTAAATCTTTAGAGGACCCTCAGCTTAAAGTAGAAATGGATGTCGAGGAACTTAATTTGAGCCAATTTAAGTTTCCTCAAGAGTCAACCATTTCCTCTGAGGGAGGAGTTAAACCCTCTTTGAGTAAGGCTGGAGAAACGGTTAATAGAAAAGAGAGCACAATTGTTTTAAACACGGAGTTGGTTACTGATGCCTCTTCTTCATCAGTAGAGATTGAGAAACTAAGAAAAAACGACTTAATTTTAGTGAAAATTTTAGATTCACGGGATATTGCTCAATATCTTTCTCGTCTTTTAGGTGGATGCAAAGGCGAGGAGGTAATTCCCCTATCCACAATAGTGGAAGAAGTAAGGGAAGAAGGAGAGCAATGGGTAGTTAGGACAAGGTTTAGCCCAGGCATATTAGGTGAGGCTGTTGTGGAAAAGAAAGCAACAGTCAAAAGGCTAAGGCCTCAGAAGTTCACAATAGAAAAGAAGAAATTCCATCTGGGAATTTTGGGACTGACCTTAATTCTGGGAATAATCTTATATATTTTAATGCGTCGGTGAGATAAGCCCCGTTAGAAAACTTTGCCACTTTTACCCTGTGTGGGAGACTTGTTTCTAACGGGTTTGAGGAGAAATTTTAACTTTGTATTCTAACGGGGTAAATTAAGGAGGAAGAATGGCGATTGTAACTATGAAACAGTTGTTGGAAGCAGGAGTCCACTTTGGACATCAGACCAAAAGGTGGAATCCCAAAATGGCTCAGTATATCTTCGGTGCTCGTAACAACATCCACATTATCGATTTGCAAAAGACATTGGCGAAGATAAAAGAGGCTTATAGGTTCGTTCGCAACATTGTAGCCAACAATCAGACAGTGCTCTTTGTGGGAACCAAGCGTCAGGCTCAAGAAATCATAAAAGAAGAAGCAGAAAGGTGTGGGATGTTTTATGTTAATCAGCGATGGTGGGGAGGGATGCTGACCAATTTCTCCACCATTCGCCAGAGCGTGGAGCGACTGAAGAAACTGGAGCAACTTCAGCAAGAATCAAAGTCTACTACTCTCACCAAGAAGGAATTAGCTAAGATAGAGAAGGAAAAATTGAAGCTGGTAAAGGGACTATCAGGGATTAGAGATATGGAGGACTTGCCGGCAGCGATCTTTGTTATCGATATACCTCAAGAGGCAATTGCCGTCTCCGAAGCAATTAAATTGGAGATTCCGGTTGTCGCCTTGGTGGACACAAATTGTGACCCTGAGAGGATAACTTATGTAATTCCCGGCAACGATGATGCTATCAGGTCAATTAAGTTAATTACTCACCTAGTCGCTGAGGCGGTGGTTGAAGGTAAAGAGTTAAGAGAGAAAGAAGAAGTTACTGAAGAAGTAAAAGAAGAACTTCCTCAAGAAGAAGTAAAAGAAGAAGTCAAGGAAGAAAAAAATATAGACTTCGAGAAAAAAGGAGAAATAAATGCAGATAAGCAAGGACTTAATTCGGGAACTTCGGAATAAGACGGGTGCGGGAGTAATGGATTGTAAACAGGCGTTATTAGAGGCTGGTGGAGATATTCAAAAGGCTCAGGATATTTTGAGAGAGAAAGGGAGTGTCGTAGCGATCAAACGTTCTGCCAGAGAGACACAGGAAGGATTAGTCTCTTCTTATGTCCATAGCGGGAATAAATTAGGCGTTCTGTTAGAGATAAACTGCGAGACCGATTTCGTTGCCAAAACGAGCGAGTTTTCTCAACTGGCAAAGGAATTGGCAATGCAAATAGCAGCCATGGACCCTCTGTGGATTAAACCTGAAGATGTACCTAAGAAAGTTATTGAAAAGGAAAAAGAGATATATAAGAAACAATCACAGGAATCGGGGAAGCCAGAAAAGGTCATAGAGAAGATTGCTCAAGGTAGGCTGGAAAAATATTTCACTCAAGTCTGTCTTCTGGAACAACCGTACATTAAGGATCCTAAACTTAAGGTCAAAGACCTCATAACAGAATCGATCACCAAACTGGGAGAGAATATTAGAGTGGGTCGGTTCACTCGTTTAAAGGTAGGTGAGGAATAGAAAGCCGGACTCCTCCCGAAAGGGAGGTTTGGGCGACCACAAGGGTCGCCCCTACGCGATTCGCAAGGACTCCAGAACCTGGAGTCCTCCCGAGAGGGAGGAAAAAAATAAAGGGAGGAGGAAAATGGCAAAGGTCAAATATAAGCGAGTTGTTTTGAAAATGAGTGGGGAAGTTCTAACGGGCACTCACAGATATGGGATCGATCCCCAAATGCTCAAATTCTTTGCTGGAGAAATAAGAAAGGCTTACTCTCTGGGTGTGCAACTTGCCGTGGTAGTGGGTGGAGGAAATATATGGAGAGGGATTTCTCTTTTTGCCCAGGAGATTGACAGAGTTACAGCCGATTATATGGGAATGTTGGCAACAATAATTAATGGACTGGCTCTTCAAGACTCGTTAGAAGAGCTGGGAATTCCCACCAGAGTCCAGACCGCCATAGAGATAGCCAAACTTGCCGAGCCGTTTATTCGCCGCAGAGCAATCCGCCACTTGGAAAAGAAAAGGATAGTTATCTTTGCCGGAGGAACAGGGAACCCTTACTTTACAACTGATACAGCTGCAGCGTTACGAGCAGTAGAAATTGGTGCGGAAATAATTATGAAGGCGACGAAAGTTGATGGCGTTTATGATAAGGACCCCGCAAAGTATAAGAAAGCCAAGAAGTTCAGTAGTCTCACCTTTATGGAAGCAATAAATCGTCGATTGAAGGTTGTGGATGCAACGGCGCTTTCCCTTTGCTGGGAGAATAAAATACCCATTATGGTATTCAATATAAACAAAGCTGGACAGATTAAAAAAGCGATATGTGGAGAAAAGGTGGGTACAATAATCAAGTGAGGAGGAGAGAATAGCGCGTATGGCAAAGAACATTTATGATAAGGTTAAACTGCAAATGGAAAAAGCAATTGAGGATTTGAAACACGAATTCACGACTATTCGTACTGGTCGCGCCTCCACCACTCTGTTGGAAGGTATTCGAGTTGCCTATTATGGAGCCCAGGTCCCTATCAGTCAAGTCGCCAACATTGTTATCCCAGAGGTAAGATTAATCGAGATAAAACCCTGGGATAAAAGCGTCATTCCAGAGATAGAAAAGGCAATTTTAAAGTCCGATTTGGGATTGAGCCCCCTCAACGATGGGAAAATTATCCGGCTAAAAATACCCACCTTAACTGAAGAACGCCGAAGAGAGCTTGTAAAGAGAATCGAAAAGATTACTGAGGACCACAAGGTGGAACTGCGGAACATTAGAAGGCAGACCAAAGATGAGTTGAAGGAGTTGGAAACAAAAAAGGTGATTTCTGAAGACGAGAAGTTTAAATCTACAGAAAAAATTAGTCAGGTAACAAATGAATATATTGAAAAGATTGATGAAGCTCTCAGGCATAAAGAGAAAGAGATAATGGAAGTATAATAGATAGATTTCAAATTTCAGATTTCAGATGGTAAAAATAGAATAAAAATGGGGAGAAGCAGTTGGATAATTACAAAGAACTTCTTAAGCTAATTGATAGAAAGAGACTTCCTCAGCATGTAGCAATCATTATGGACGGTAATGGTCGTTGGGCAAAAAAACATAACTGTAGACGAATTGCTGGTCACCTGGAAGGCACAAAGGCGATAAGGAAAATTGTAGAATCCTGTAGTGAAACAGGGATTAAAATACTTACACTTTTTGCTTTTTCCACAGAGAACTGGGACAGGCCCAAAAGAGAAGTTTATGCTCTGATGAATCTGCTGTCCAGATTCTTAAGACAGGAAATAAATAATTTACAAAAGAATAACATTAAGCTTCTTGCCTCTGGACAGATAGAGAGGTTACCCACTAAGGTACGTATTGAATTATCCAAGACGATAGATGCCACCAAGGAAAATAGAGGACTGATTCTGAATTTAGCTCTGAGTTATGGTGGACGGGAAGAGATAGTTCATGCCTGCAGGGAAATTGCTAGACAGGTTTCTAATAGAAGAAAAAAAGTAGAAGATATTAATGAAGAGTTTTTTAATAACTATCTTTATACCACTGGCCTACCTGATCCCGACCTGTTGATTCGTACCAGTGGTGAATTCAGGATAAGCAACTTTCTCCTCTGGCAAATTGCTTATTCTGAAATTTACGTTACCCCGGTTCTCTGGCCAGATTTCAACCGCCAGGAATTACTTTTGGCACTCATAGATTATCAGGGGAGGGAGCGTCGTTTCGGTAGGGTAAAAAACGGATAAGAGAGATAATGGAGCGAATAAAGACACCATTAGTTGTTATTCCCATATTGTTGTTGATAATACATTGGGGGGTTATCCCCTTTTTTCTTTTAGTTCTTGCTGGAGTTATTGTAAGTCTTCTCGAATTTTATCATTTGATGGAGAGGAGAAATTACCATCCCCAGAAGTTCCTGGGAGTGCTGGGAGGGTTTTTTCTTTGTCTCAGCTTTTTTCTCTTTCAGGGAAAGTTATCTGGCGGACTGGGAGGATTCGTTGTTACTATATTTTTGTTTCTAATCTTAATCGACGTAATTTTGAAGAAAGAAATCAAATTCGGTGTCTCTTCTGTTTCAGTAACTTTCCTGGGAATATTTTATATCTCTTGGCTGTTGAGCCATTTAATTCTTCTTCGCGACCTTCGCCCTCATGGAGAAGGGCTGATATATCTTCTATTTATAACTACTTGGTGTGTGGATACTGGCGCATATTGGGTAGGAACAAAGTTTGGACGGCATAAGTTGAGCCGTCTCATCAGTCCCAATAAAACCTGGGAGGGAGCCATTTCTGGTTTGCTGACAGGGATTGGTGTAGTTTTTGGTTGCCGAGCATTATTGGGATTGCAATTTTTCACCCGCCTCAATTTAGACCTCAATTTTATTACTCCTATAGGATGTCTGGTCACCGGGCTTCTCTTGGGAATTGGTGGACAGGTAGGAGACTTAGCTGAATCGCTGTTCAAGAGAAATGCCGGGGTGAAAGATTCAGGTAACCTCTTTCCTGGTGGACATGGAGGAATGTTGGACAAAGTAGATAGCCTGATGTTCAATGCCCCCCTACTATATTACTATATCGAGTTATTTTTGCGCTGAAAAGGAGATATCTTGAAAAAGATTGCAATTCTGGGCTCGACTGGGTCCATAGGGGTTAATACATTAAATGTAGTGAGGAAACTGGGTAAAGGTTATAAAATTACAGGAATCTCTGCCCAGAAGAACGTAGACTTACTGATAAAGCAGATAATTGAATTTAGACCAACAATTGTAGCGCTGGGTGATGAAGGGGCGGCTCAAGAATTGAAAAAGAGACTCCGTCGTTTCCGTCCTCTTCCCAGGATTTATGAGGGGACTTCTGGATTAATTGAGTTTGCCCGGAATCCTGTTTCCGATTTTCTGGTTTCCGCTTTGGTTGGTGCAGCCGGACTGTTACCTACCTTGGCAGCGATTGAAGCGGGTAAAGATATTGCCTTAGCTAATAAAGAAATACTGGTGATGGCAGGTGACTTGATTATTAAGACTGCCAAGAAGAGAGGAATTAAAATTTTACCTCTGGACAGTGAGCATAGCGCTATATTTCAATGTCTGAGAGCGGAAAAGATAAAGCATGTTCGACGGCTAATATTGACAGCTTCAGGAGGGCCTTTTTATAAATATAAAAAAAGTCAACTGGAAAAAGTAACTGTGAAAGAGACTCTCCATCACCCCACCTGGCAAATGGGTAAAAAAATCACAGTCGACTCAGCAACCCTGATGAACAAGGGTTTAGAAGCGATTGAAGCCAGTCACCTCTTCGGTATTGATATTAATCGCATTGACGTTTTGATTCACCCACAAACAACTGTCCATTCATTAGTGGAACTTGTCGACGGCTCGATTTTAGCTCAACTGGCAATTGCTGATATGCGCATTCCCATTCAATTTGCACTTACCTATCCCCAACGCTATTTGAGTAGATTACAGGGATTAAAATTAGAAAAGATAGCTCATCTTACTTTCCAGAAGCCAAATTTAAAGAATTTTTCCTGTCTCGGTTTGGCTTTCAAGGCTGGTAGGACAGGAGGAACGATGCCGGTTGTTTTGAACGCAGCTGATGAAATTGCCGTGGAGGCTTTTCTGGTGGGGAAAATAAAACTTACTGATATTCCGAAAATTATCGAATCAGTAATGGCAGAACATAAAGTAAATAAGAGAACGAGCTTGAAAAAGATTTTAGAAATAGACCAGTGGGCAAGAAATAGAACAAGGGAGAAGATAAAATGCTCTTGACCATATTTTCCATAGTATTCACTTTTGGACTGGTTATCTTTTTTCACGAGTTAGGGCACCTTATTGCTGCTAAGAGAATGGGAGTGAGAGTGGAGAAGTTCTCTTTAGGATTTGGACCTGAATGGTTAGGTTTTACCAAGGGAGGGACGCGATATGTAGTCTCTTTGATTCCTGTAGGTGGTTACGTGAAGATGGCCGGGGAACATCCCGGGGAGAAGAGAAAGGGAACACCCGATGAGTTTCTCTCTCAGAAATGGTGGCGGAGAATACTTGTCGTTGCCTCGGGACCGGCAATGAATTTTATTTTGGCAATTGTTATTTTCTCCTTGATGGCATTTTTTGTAGGGATTATGATTCCTCACTATGAATCAACAGAAGTTGGTAGCGTGATTCCAGAGATGCCGGCGGAGAAAGCAGGTGTGTTAGAAAAGGATAAGATTATCTCAATAGACGGAAAGGAAGTCAGCAACTGGAAGGAAATGGCAGAAATAATCCATTCTAAGCCTGGTGAGGAGATAAGCATAAAAATCTTGCGAGGAAAGGAAGAAATACCTCTCAAAATCATACCTCAATATGATGAGGTAAGAGGAGTGGGCCTGATAGGAATTGGCCCAGCCTGGCATACAAGAAAGTATAATTTCATATCTTCTCTTTTTGCAGGATTTGAACAGACAGCATTCCTTATAGTTCTAACACTTAAATATATATGGCTGATGCTTTTAGGAGCAGTAAAGCCTGCTGTTGCTGGTCCTATAGGAATTGCCCAGATGGTGGCTCAAGTGGCAAGAACAGGAGTCTATCAATTGCTGTCATTGATTGCTATAATCAGCGCTGGGATTGGTCTGTTTAATCTTTTTCCTATTCCCCTTCTTGACGGGGGTCATGCTATGTTCTATTTGGTCGAAGGAATTACCGGTAAGCCCCTGGATGAAAACAAGATGAAAATTGCTCAGACGATTGGAGCAGTGATAATCATTTTTCTTTTAGTTCTGGTTACTTATCAGGATATATTGAGGCTGAGAAGGTAAAAATTGTGAGAAGGAGAAAGACACGCAAGATAAGAGTGGGGAATCTTTTTATTGGCAGTGATTCTCCGATTTCCGTGCAATCTATGACCAAGACAGATACACACGATATCAGGAGTACTGTCAACCAGATTAGGCGATTAGAGAAAGCAGGATGCGAAATAGTCCGTTTAGCTGTTCCTGATATGGAAGCAGCTAAAGCTTTAGGAAAGATAAAAAAGAGAGTCCATATCCCTTTAGTTGCTGACATCCACTTCGATTACCGTTTGGCAATGGAGGCTATTACTCAGGGCGTAGATAAGATAAGGATAAATCCAGGAAACATCGGAAGCCGAGAAAAAGTGGAGGCTATAGCAAAGGCTGCCAGAAGAGCAAAAATCCCTATAAGGATAGGAGTTAATGCAGGTTCCTTGAAACTCCCTTTGCCCGAAAGAAAGGCGAGAACTAACCTTCATCAAGGCGATATTTCTCATAGCGGAAGAATGAGCAAAGCTAAGAAGATGGTCGCTTCAGCACTCCAATATGTAAAGATTCTGGAGAAACAAAATTTTCACCAAATTGTTATTTCCCTTAAAGCCTCAGATGTTTCCACTACCATTCAGGCTTACAGGTTGATATCTGAGAAAACAGATTATCCTCTTCATTTAGGAATTACTGAAGCGGGAACCGAATTCTCAGGTACCATAAAGTCGGCTCTGGGTATTGGGACATTACTATGCGAGGGTATTGGTGATACAATAAGAGTATCGCTCACCGCCTCTCCAGAGGAGGAGGTGAGAGTTGGGTATGAAATTTTGAAAGCATTGAATCTGAGAAGCTTTGGGCCTGAGGTCATCTCCTGTCCTACTTGCAGTCGCTGTCAGATTGACCTGATTAAAATCACTAATAGAGTAGAGAAAAAGCTGGAATCTCTTTTTCGACAAAAAAGCATTATTGCCAGAGTTCAACCTTCCAGATTTTATCCTCTTAAAATAGCCATAATGGGTTGTGTAGTCAATGGTCCGGGAGAAGCTAGAGAAGCAGATGTGGGAATAGCCGGGGGAAAGGGTGTGGGACTCCTTTTCAGGAGAGGTAAAGTGATTAAGAAAGTTACGGAAAAAAAGATGATAAATGTTCTCATGGAGGAGATTGAAAAAGAAATAAGAAGGAGATAGTGCTGTTATGGCGAGGAATAGAATTGGAAGCAGTTACCACATAAACCTCAAGGAAATGCCTGAGGAAAAGAAGCCTCGTGAGAAATTAATAAGATATGGTCCTGACGTTTTGAGAATTTCAGAATTGGTCTCCATTATCCTGAATACAGGATACCGGGACGAAAATGTTCTGGAGTTATCACACAGGATAATTAAAGAATACGGCTCCAAGGCAATTGCTTGTGAAAAGAATGTTGGACGACTGATGGAAACCCTGGGAATTCCCGTAGTTAAGGCTTGCCAGATAGTTGCCTGTTTTGAGCTGGGAAGGAGGTTCTTCCAGGAGGAGCCGGGAAAGATGCCCATCATTAGAGGACCAGAAGATGTGTACATCTATTTGGAAGATATGAGAAAGCTGAAGAAGGAGCAGTTTCGAGGGTTATATTTGAATGCGAGAAATAAGGTCATCCACGACGAAGTAATCTCTATTGGAACTCTAACTGCTAATCTGGTTCATCCCCGAGAAGTATTTCAACCAGCAATAGAATATCTTGCCTGTGGGGTAATTATTGCACATAATCATCCTTCGGGTGACCCCGAACCATCTGAGGACGATTTAGAAATTACCAAGAAGCTTACCACAGTGGGAAAGACAATGGATATAGAACTTTTAGACCACATCATAATAGGTAAAAATAAATATGTAAGTCTTAAAGAGAAAAAAATAGCAGTGGAGTAGCAGCACCGCTTGCGGTGCGTTAGGAGTAGCAGAGCTTGCTCTGCGATAACTAATCGCGAGACAAGTCTCGCTACTCCAGCTCTGCGTTAACGCGAAACAAGTTTCGCTACTCCAAAATTCCGGAGGAATTATGCTTCTTTCAAAATATCTCTTACCCACATTAAAGGAGATTCCCCGGGAGGCAGAGATACCTTCCCATAAACTTATGATTCGTTCAGGAATAATGAGACAATTAGCCAGTGGTATTTACGAATGGTTGCCTTTAGGTTTGAGGGTTCTCCACAAGGTGGAGAACATCATTCGAGAGGAGATGGACTCAATTGGCGCTCAGGAGGTCTCTCTTCCAGCAATGCAGCCAAGAGAACTGTGGGAAGAAAGTGGACGCTGGGACTTCTATGGGAAAGAGTTGATAAGGCTAAAGGACAGAAATAGAAGAGATTTCTGTCTTGGCCCTACTCATGAAGAAGTGATAACTGACCTGGTGCGCAGGGAAGTCAGGTCTTATAAAGAATTGCCTCTCTTGCTTTATCAATTTCAGACCAAGTTCCGAGATGAAATCAGACCCAGGTTTGGAGTAATCAGGGCCAGGGAATTCTATATGAAGGATGCCTATAGTTTTGATGCTACTGATAAGAATGCAGAAACAAGTTATAACAATGTATTTGAAACCTACTCCAGAATTTTCCAGAGATGTGGTCTAAAGTTTCGCTCTGTAGAAGCACAGACCGGTGCCATTGGCGGAGCCTTTTCTCATGAGTTTATGGTTATTGCTGATACTGGAGAGGAAATTATAGTCTCCTGTAAATGCGGTTATGCTGCGAACTTGGAAAAGGCAGAAGGTGTCCCTCCAGCTAAGGTAGGCGGAAAGGCTGGAAAGAGAAGCGGACTAAAAGAACTAGAAGAAGTTGAAACGAAAAATATGAAGACAGTTGAAGAAGTGGGAAAATTTCTGAAAGAGAAACCGGATAAATTTATAAAGACATTGGTTTACAAGACTAATGGTGAATATGTAATAGTTATGGTAAGGGGAGACCATGAGGTTAACGAGAGCAAGGTAAAAAGTTATCTTGGTGTGAATGAAATTTTTCTTGCAGATGAGAAAACAATTAAGGAAGTTACCGGTGCTCCTCTTGGCTTTGCCGGTCCGGTGGGATTGAAAATAAAGTGTAAGCTACTTGCCGACTATTCTGTGGAGGGGATTGTTAATGGCGTAACTGGGGCAAATAAAAAAGATTACCATTTGAAAAATGTCAACATAAACAGAGATTATAGTGTAGATGAAATTCTGGACTTGAGGAGAGCGAAGGAGGGGGATGTTTGTCCAAAATGCGGGAAAACTTTAGAATTTTCCCGGGGCATTGAGGTTGGGCATACGTTCAAACTGGGAACTAAATATTCTAAAACATTGCGGGCGACTTTTCTTGATAAGGATGGGAAAGAGAAATATTTTGTGATGGGCTGTTATGGCATAGGAGTTTCTCGAATTGTAGCTGCTGCTATCGAGCAGAGCCATGATCAGAATGGTATTATCTGGCCACTACCCATAGCACCTTTCCAGGTTCTAATTTTGCCTGTAAACTATGAGCACGAAAAGATAAAGACCATTTCTAATAGGATTTATAAACAACTGGAAAGTGCCGGCTACGAAGTGTTAATGGATGACCGCGATGAGAGAGCAGGGGTGAAATTCAAAGATGCAGACCTGATAGGAATTCCCATCAGGGTAACTGTGGGAGAAAAGACCTTGGCCAAGAATATAGTGGAAGTAAAACTTCGAGGAGAAAAAGAGGTGAGAGAGGTCGAGCCCGACCAGGTTCAAAAACTAATCCCCGAGCTAACGAAGAAATAAAAAGAGAAAAAAGAGTCAGGGTCATTTTTTCGTTAAGTGAAAAGAAAAAGGGGCATGACCTTTTTTAATTTTTTACTTGCATTATCTTTTAAAACTTGCTATATTAAATACAGGTGGCTCTAAAAAGCCACTTTTTGTTTTTATTGATGTCAAATTTTCTATAATAGTAGTTGGAGGAAATGATGGAGGGAGAGTTAATAGGGGTTTTTGAACAGATAGAAAGAGAGAAAGGCATTCCCAAAAAAGAACTTCTGGAAATGATTGAGTCGGCTTTAACTTCGGCTTTTCACAAACATTCTGGGAAAAAGCAGAAATTTGAAGCACACATTGATCCAGAATCTGGGGTGATTACTGCCTATGTAAAGAAAAAGGTGGTAAGTAAAGTAGAAAACCATTATATCCAAATAGCTAAAAAAGAAGCATTAAAGTTCGACCCTGCGGTTAAGTTAGGTGACGAGATAAAAATTAAGGTGGAAACCAAGGAGTTTGGAAGAATTGCCGCTCAAACTGCAAAGCAGGTAATTGTCCAGCGTATCCGAGAAACCGAAAGGGAGAATCTGTTCAAGGAGTTCAAAAAAAAGGAAGGCACTGCTATGCATGCTGTGGTTCAGAGGTTTGCTCGGAAGAATATCATCGTTGATTTGGGAAAAGTAGAAGCCACTTTGCCAGAATGGGAGCAAGCACGTGACCATAAGTACGAGCTTTTTGAAAGATTCCAGGTCTACATATTGAAGGTGGAGCAATCACCACGAGGTCCGAAGATTACCGTTTCCCGAACGCATCCCGGCTTGGTAAAGAGACTTTATGAATTGGAGGTACCAGAAGTAAGTGATCACACTGTGGAGATAAAACAAATAGTCAGAGAACCAGGATACCGCTGTAAAGTGGCTGTGATTTCCAATAATGAAAGGGTCGATCCTGTGGGTGCCTGTGTAGGAGTGAAAGGTTCGAGGGTTCAGGCAATTATTAATGAATTGAGTGGAGAAAGGATGGATTTGATTTCTTATAGTACAGACCCTACCACCTATATTGCTAATTCTCTCAGCCCGGCTAAGGTAGTAAGTGTGACTATAGAGAAGAATAGAAAGAATGCTTTGGTAGTTGTGGTTGATGATCAGCTCTCGTTGGCCATCGGGAAAGCAGGTCAAAATGTGCGTTTGGCTGCCCGGCTCACAGGTTGGCATATTGATATTAAGAGCGAATCGCAAATAAAAGAGGCAAAAGAAGCAGCAGTCAGCGATCTTACTAAACTTTCAGGAGTGGGTAAGGTTACTGCTCAACTTCTATCTCAGCATGGATTTACAACTATAGAAAAGATAGCCTCATCTTCCGTTTCCGAACTAACTAAGGTTTCTGGAATTGGGGAGAAATTAGCAGAGAAAATTTACAAGGCTGCAAAGAAAGAAGGCAAGATAAAATGAAGGTAAAAGAACTGGCTAAGGAACTGAATATTTCATACAAGAAATTATTGGCAAAAACTTCTGAGTTGAAAATTAAAGTGAAAAGTTCTGAAGATTCCCTGACTTCTCAGGAAGCGAAGAAAGTTAAAAGTTCTTTTGCCAAGAAAAAGAAGAAGGTTCCTGTCAAGAAAAAGGTCGCCCGAAAAAAAGTAAGTGCTAAAGTTAAAGTAGCGAAAAAAAAAGCAGTTGGGGTTAAAAAGAAAAAAGCGCCTACTACGCGACGAAAGAAGGCTACTAAACGCGCTGTTGCCAAAGAAAAACCTTCCACTCTTCCTTCAGTTTCCCCTGCGGTTGAAACCATAAAACCGGTAGAGAAGAAAATCCCTAAGAAAGCCATACCTGTAGTCGAAGAGGTGAAAAAAGAGGAAAAAGTAGTTCCTGAAGTAGCGAAAAAAATAGAAGAAGAGAAAGTTACCCTACCTCCTACTAAAGTTATTAAGATAGACGAAACGATTACAGTGAGCGAGCTGGCCAGTAAAATGGAAGTAAAAGTAAGTGAACTTATTAAGAAGTTAATGACTCAGGGTATCCTGGTCACAATCAACCAAAGGTTGGGTATAGATACTGCTACCCTTGTCGCAGGAGAATTCGGTTTCGGAATAGAAGTAGTTCCTTTATACGGAGAAGAACTTCTTGAGGAGGAAAAAGAAGACAAATCCTTATTACAACCACGTCCGCCGATAGTGACTATAATGGGACATGTAGACCATGGTAAGACATCGTTATTGGACGCAATTCGAGAATCCAAGATCATTGCCAAAGAGTCAGGTGGAATTACGCAACATATTGGGGCATACCATGTCAGTGTAGATAAAGGAGATATCGTATTTCTAGACACCCCCGGCCACGAAGCCTTTACAGCAATGCGAGCTCGCGGGGCTCAGGTGACTGATATAATAGTTTTAGTTGTGGCTGCCGATGAAGGAGCCAAGCCTCAGACCGTAGAAGCTATAGATCATGCCCGTGCAGCAGGTGTGCCGATTTTGGTGGCAGTGAATAAAATAGACTTGCCCAATGCCAACGTGGAGAAGGTAAAACAGGAACTGAGTCAATATGATCTTGTTTCTGAAGACTGGGGAGGCAAGACTATCTTTGTGGAAGTCTCTGCCAAAGAAAAAATTGGTCTGGATAATCTCTTAGAGATGATTCTTTTGGAAGCGGAGATGTCGGAATTAAAAGCGAATCCTAATAAGAAAGCCCGGGGAACGATTATTGAGGCGAGATTAGATAAGCAACGGGGTTTGGTGGCCACTGTGTTAGTGCAATCTGGCACGTTAGAGGTTAGTGATCCTTTTATTTCCGGTTTTTCGGCAGGTAAGGTAAGAGCCATGTTTAACGATCGAGGGAAAAAAGTTAAAAGAATCGGTCCTTCTATGCCTGCAGAGGTGTTAGGATTTTCCAGTCTACCGCAGGCTGGGGATAAATTTTATACCTTAGATAGCGAGAAAACAGCAAGAGGAATTAGTGAGATACGGCAGAAAACCAGACGGGAAGAGATTCTGTCCCGGAGCAGGAGAATTACATTAGAAGACTTACATGAGCAGATTGCATCGGGGAAGCTTAAGGAACTCAAAATAATTATTAAGGCCGATGTTCAAGGTTCTGTTGAAGCGCTCTGCGATTCTCTGCAAAAATTGAGTACTCAGGAAATAGCTCTAAATATAGTCCACAGGGGAGTGGGTGGAATCAATGAAAGCGATGTGATGTTAAGTGCTGCTTCCAATGCAATTATTATCGGCTTTAATGTTCGTCCAGGGCCAAGCGCAGAAGAATTAGCTGAAAAAGAGGGAGTGGATATCCACATTTATAGGGTTATTTATGAAGTAGTGGAGGAGACGAAAAAAGCGATGGAGGGGCTTCTGGAGCCGGAGTTCAAGGAAATCCCATTGGGCAGAGCTGAAGTAAAACGCATATTCAGAATCCCCAAGGTAGGTACAGTAGCAGGATGTTCTGTGGCTAAGGGAAAGATTTCCCGCCAGAGTAACGTGCGGCTCTTGCGTGATAACGTTATAATCTATGAAGGTAAATTATCTTCTCTGAGAAGGTTCAAAGATGACGTGAGAGAAGTAGATGCTGGTTTTGAATGCGGAATAGGTCTGGAAAATTTTAATGACATAAAAGAAAACGACATTATGGAAGCCTTCACGTTAGAAAAAATTGCGCGCAAATTATAGCAAATGGATGTAGCGGTAGAACGAAGCTCTACATCAATGTAGGTAGTGTAGGGTTTTATGCCCGCAATGGTTTTGGTAGTGTAGGGGCTTGTCCCCGTAAAAAATTACGCCCATAAAGGGCTACACTACAGATCCGCGATATATCGGATAAGGAGATGGTCTTTAGCTTAGGACGGATTACTCTATATCTTCGGGAAAAACCGCCCTCTCTCAAGGAGAAGAGAAGAGTGGTTAAAAGCCTTAAGGATAGAATAAGAGCCAGGTTCAATGTTTCCATCTCTGAAGTGGATAACCAAGATTTACGGCACCGTGCTACTTTGGGAATTGCGTTAGTTTGTTCTGACAGGAAACAGGCACAAACAATAAGTGATAGAATAGTTGAATTTATTCGGGAAGCGAAGAAAGCAGAAATTATCGAGCACGATTTTATAATAGAGAACCACTAAACCTCCATTTCTCCTCGTGTTGTCGCTCTCCCTTAATGGTTGGAAAAATGCCTCTTAAAAGACCGAAACGAGTAGCCCATTTAATCCAAAAAGAGATTAGTGAAATCCTTCAAAAGCAGATAAAAAATACCCAATTGGGTTTTGTTACCATAACTGAAGTTAAAGTTACCGATGACTTACAGCATGCTAAAGTTTATTTTACAGTTTATGGTTCAGAGCAGGAAAGAATATCGACGAAAAAAGTACTGAAAAGAAAGACATCTTTTGTGCGTTACCTTGTTGGTCAGAGAATCAGGTTAAGGTATACGCCGGAAATTGTTTTTCAGTACGATGAGACAATTGAACGGGCTACCCGCGTCGATGAGTTAATTAACAAAATCCATCAAGAGAGAAATAATGCAAAAGAGACTCAGGAGAGAAAAAAAGAAGATAATCAATAAGATTCTAAAAGTAATCCGAGAAAACCGTACATTTTTTATCTCTTCTCACATGAAACCAGATGGGGATTCGATAGGTGCACAGTTAGTTCTTGCTTCCTTCTTGAGGCGATTGGGCAAGGATGTTTATATTGCAAATCGAGACCCTGTTCCAGTGATTTACCAATTTTTGTCACATAGTAGCGATATTCACATTGTAGAAAAGGTAGAGAGAAACTTTGATGTGGCTTTTATTTTAGATTGTGGTGACCTCCAAAGAACAGGAAATATAATAGACCTCAAAAACAGGGTAAAAATTATAATTAATATAGACCATCATGTAAACTGTGAACTATTCGGAGATTACAATTACGTCCAACCCCGGGCATCATCTGTTGCCGAAGAACTTTATGATATATTTAAACAGGCTCATTTGGAAATAATTGAGGAGGAGGCACTTGCTCTCTATGTGGGCATTCTCACCGATACAGGTAGATTTCAGGAAGCTAACACTACTCCCCGTTGCCATGAAATTGTCGCTGAACTCATAAGCAAGGGAATCTCCCCACAAGTCGTTAGTCAGAAGGTTTATGAGGCGAGGACTGAACCCGGATTGAAATTACTATCGTTAACTTTAAGTACATTAGAAGTAACCGCTGACGGAAAAATTGCTCTTCTTTTGATTACGCAAGATATGTATAAAAAAACCGGCGCCAGGGAGGATGAGGTTGAGGGATTTGTTAACTTCGCCAGAGAGATGGAAGGGGTGGAAGTGGGAGTTCTTTTCAAAGAAACTGATGTTAGTAACCAGCTTAGAGTTAGTTTCCGTTCGAAGGGCAAGATAGACGTGAGTAAGATTGCCAGGTTATTTGGTGGGGGCGGTCATAGGAATGCTGCTGGGTGTGCAATTCAAGGGGCTGTGGAAGAAGTTAAACAGAAAGTCTTAAAAGCTATCTCCCAGGAGGCAGATAATACTGGATGAGCTAAAGGATGGCATTCTTAATATTGATAAGCCAAAGGGCTTGACTTCTTTTGCTGTAGTTCAGGAAGTGAAAACGTTCCTTTCAGTGAGAAAAGCAGGCCATGCTGGAACACTCGATCCCCAGGCAGAAGGGGTTCTTCTTATTCTTTTAGGTGAGGCAACTAAAATTTCCGCATACTTGATGAGGCTGGAGAAAGAATACGAAGCGACGATGGTTTTAGGAGTCAGTACCTCCACTCAGGATGAACAAGGCGAAATTTTGAGAAGGATTGAACCAAAAAAAATAGAGTTAAGAGAGTTAAATAAGGTTTTTGATAAATTCTTGGGAATACAAGAACAGATTCCTCCTATGGTTTCAGCCAAAAGATACCATGGGAAAAGGTTATACCAGCTCTTTCGCCAGGGAAATGTAATTGAACGAACTCCTCAGAAAGTGGAGATTAAAAAATTGGAACTTTTATCTTACGATATGCCTAAAGTTAAGTTTCGCACCATTTGCTCTTCTGGCACCTATGTGCGCACTTTATGCCATGACATAGGAGAGGCTTTAGGTTGCGGAGCCTATATGTCGCATCTGGTGCGGATGCGGGTAGGTAACTTCAAATTGAGCGATGCTCCTTCCTGGGAAAGGAAGGAGTTATTTCACCAGAAAATTCAATCTATTTCAGAAGCATTATCCGACTTTCCCAGTATTGTAGTTACCCGCAGGATGGCTCGCGGAATTGGAATGGGTAGACAGATAAAAAGCTCAGAAATTATAAATGTTTCTCTGTCTCCTTCAGAAATTGCTAATACCCATGGGACATTCAAAGTATCCGATGAAGACGGAAATTTGATAGCCCTGGCTAAAGGAGAGCCTGCATCTGGGGAGAGAGAGTTTAAGTTATTGAGAGTGTTTAATCCAGAGATATAGGGAAAGAAGGCTTATATAAGAAAATGGAAGTCATAGAAAGACTATACAAATTAAGGAGAAAGTTTAAAAGTAGTGTGGTCGCCCTGGGAACATTTGACGGAGTCCATTGCGGCCATCAACAGGTTATTAAGACTACGCAGGATGTAGCCCGGAGGCAAGGTAAGACCTCAGTGGTGGTGACTTTCCAACCACTTCCGCGGGCGATAATAGGAAAAGAAAGAGAGAAAGTCGGATTAATTACAACACTGGAACAAAAGGAAGAGATAATCAGAAATCTGGGCATCGACGCGATGCTGGTTATCCACTTTAATCGCAAACTTGCCCAGGTAGAACCAGAAGAATTCGTTAAAAAAGTCATTTATCAAAGAATAGGTGCAGGAAGAGTGGTTGTAGGTCCTGGTTTCCGTTTTGGAAAGAACCGCCTGGGAAATGTGGCGTTACTCAAACGACTGGGAAGGAAGTATGGTTTTGAAGTGACTATTGTTGGTAAAGTCAAAATAGGTAATATCAAAGTAAGTTCCAGTAAGATTCGTCAATTGCTCTGGCAGGGTAAAATAGAGATAGCAGGCCGCCTGTTGGGAAAATATTATAGCATTAGCGGGAGAGTGAAGAAAGGAAGCGGCAGAGGAAAGGAGCTATCTTTTCCCACGGCAAATTTAGATATTTCTGGAGATGTCATTTTACCTCAGGGAGTCTATGCTGTTCTGGTTAGTCTTAAAGGAAAAAAGCACATGGGAGTTGCCAATATTGGCACCCGTCCTACATTCTCTCCTGGCCTTCAATTTTTCCCTCGGAAAGTAACCAGAAAATATATTCGCCCGATAGTGGAAGTATATATTTTCAATTTTAAAGGAAACCTCTACCGGCAAAAGCTGGAAATCTTTCTCATAAAAAGAATAAGGAAAGAAATGAAATTCCCCACTCCCGAGAAGTTGATGAACCGAATAAAGAAAGATATCCAATTTACAAAAAAGCTACGGCCAGAACTCTCTCTGTTTAAAAGATAGAGGAAAGCTTTCTGGGTGTTTGACAAAGGTGGATTAAAATGGTATAATTTAAAACTATGGATAAACAGAAGAAAAAAAATATCATAATTATTGGAGGAGGGAGAAGAGGAATAGCAATTATCGAAGCATTACATGAAGATGAGGAATTGCGAATTGCGGGTATTGCTGATCGGAATCAAAATTCTAGTGGAATGGAATTGGCCAAGAAGCTAGGGATTCCTACGGCGGGAGATTTTCGCGATTTGCTTAAAGAGAAGAAAATAGATGCTATCCTAAACCTGAGTGATGACCCGGAAGTAGATAAACAACTCCAGAGGATAGGTCAATCTTCAAATATCGAAGTTATGAAGGGTCCTGTAACAGGCCTTCTCTGGGACCACCTTAGAGAAAAAAAGGCCTTAGCTGAATTTGAACGGCTCAGTAAAATGACAGACCCTTCTATAGGATTGGAAGAGCTATACATTTTAATTATGAATTCCTGTATTAAAGGGACCAAGGCGGATGCAGGCTCCCTTTTCATTTTTGATGAGAAATGCAAAGAATTGTCGCTAAAGACAGCCTGGGGTTTGGATGAAAAGATAATTGGACTAATTAAGAAAAAGGAAAAAGAGAAACTCCAGTTATGGAAAGAGCAAAAATTGCCTCAGCCCATAATCAACAGGGAAGAAGATGAGTCCCTCTCGGAAAATTTTAAGGGGGTTCCGGAGATAGAAACAGGAATGTGTATTCCATTGATTGGAAGAGAAGAGAAGTTGATTGGGCTTATAACCTTACATAGTAAGAAAAAGAACCACCATTTCTTAGATGAGGAGAAAAGGTTGTTTTCTACTTTTGCCAACTATTCAGCGCAAGCTATTGAAAATACTATGCTGTATAAGTCTACAGAACATCTCTCCATAACCGATGGTTTAACAGGCTTATATAACCATAGACACTTCCATGAGCAATTGGAAGTGGAGGTAAAACGCGCCCAGAGATACGACCTGAATCTCTCATTAATTATGATTGATCTCGACCGTTTTAAGAAATTTAACGATAGTTATGGACATTTACAGGGAGATACCTTACTGAGAAAAATAGCGCAAATTCTAAAGAATTCTCTAAGAGAAACAGACTTCGTAGCCAGATATGGTGGCGAAGAATTTGTAGTGATTCTTCCGGAAACTAACAAAGAAGGAGCCTCTGTTGCAGCAGAAAGGGTAAGAAAAACAATAAACGAGCAGACTTTTGGAGAAGTTGGGGCAAAAATGACTGTAAGTCTGGGAGTGGCATCCTATCCTGACGATGCCTGTCTGAGGACTGATTTAATCAAGAAGGCAGACGAGGCTCTTTATCGAGCTAAAAGGGAGGGTCGCAACCGGACCTGTTCGGCCTGATTCTATAAAATAGATAATGGTCAGGATGGTCCCGATGAAATCGGGACGAATAAGGAGGGGAAAATGACGTTAACAGATGATAAAAAGAAAGATATCGTAAAGAAATTTCGCATCAACGAAAAAGACACTGGCTCTGCAGTAGTTCAAATTGCTTTAATGACCGAGAGAATTAATGATCTGACAGACCACTTCAAAACTCACAGTAAAGACCACCATTCTCGGCAGGGTCTTTTAAAGCTTGTGGGGAAGAGAAGGAAACTATTAAACTACTTGAAGGTTAATGATTTGAAGAAATATCGAGAGGTTATCAGTAAATTGAAATTGAGAAAATAATTTTTCTCAAGGGAGGATTAACTATGGCTGGAAAAGTAGAGACGGAAATTGCAGAACGATTATTAACTATTGAGACAGGAGACCTGGCAAAGCAGGCTGCTGGTTCGGCACTGGTTAGATATGGAGAAACTGTTATTTTAGCCACTGCCACAGTAGCGTCTGAGCCAAAAGAAGGGCTGAGTTTCTTTCCGTTCACGGTAGATTACAGAGAAAGAACTTATGCTGCTGGTAAAATTCCTGGAGGATTCTTCAAGAGAGAAGGAAGGCCGCGCGAGAACGAGGTGGTAACTTCCCGACTAGTGGATAGACCTTTAAGACCTCTTTTTGACAAAAACTTTCTGAACGAAATTCAAGTAATGATTACCGTCTTATCTTCCGACCAGGAAAACGATGCCGATGTTCCCTCAATCATTGGTGCTAGTTGTGCAGTAAGTCTTTCGGGGTTACCTTTTGCTGGGCCTATTGGTGCAGTAAAGGTGGGAAGGGTTGAGGAAAAGTTCATCATTAATCCCACCTTCGCTCAACTGGAGGAGAGTAGTCTCAATTTGGTTGTTGCCGGCACCAGAAACACAGTAACCATGCTGGAAGGATGGGGAAAGGAAGTACCAGAAGAAGTCTTGCAGGAAGCGGTCAAACTGGCTCATAAAGTTATAATAGAAACAATAGACTTACAGGAAAAGTTAATAAAGCAATTTGGGAAGCCCAAAATTGAACTTCCTGGAAAAGAGGAACCCCCCATAAATGAAGAACTGAAGAAGGAATTCTATCGCCTTCTCCCATATGCCCAGAGGAAGGCAATTCCTGCAAATTTAGAACTGACAATTCGGATTATTGAGTTCTGCCAGGGAAAGGTAGAAGAAGCACTGAGAATTAGCGACAAACTTGAAAGAGAGAAGAGAATCAGTGAAATCGTCTCTGAGACTATTGATAATCTTTCCAAAGATTATCCTGAACAAGAGAAAACCATCGGAGATACCATTGACCAGGTTCAACGTAATTATTTAAGGCGATTAGTCCTGGAAGAGAATAAGCGAATAGATGGACGGAAAACAGACGAAGTTCGTCCAATTACCTGTGCCGTAGGCGTCCTGCCACGAACCCATGGTTCTGGCTTATTCACCCGTGGACAAACGCAAGCTTTGGTAACCACTACACTGGGCACATCCCGGGATATGCAAATTATGGACGAATTGGAAAGAGAATATAAGAAGCGATTTATGCTCCACTACAATTTTCCACCTTTCAGCACCGGAGAGGTGAAGCCCGCCCGGGGTCCCGGACGACGGGAAATTGGACATGGGGTGCTGGCTGAGATGGCATTATCTCCGGTGTTACCTTCTGAGGAAGAGTTCCCTTACACTATAAGAATCGTCGCTGATATTTTAGAATCTAATGGTTCTTCTTCTATGGCTTCTGTTTGTGGTGGAACACTCTCTCTAATGGATGCGGGAGTGCCTATTACTACGCCTGTAGCTGGAATAGCAATGGGTCTGATTAAAGAAGGGGAAAGAGCTGTCCTGTTAACTGATATACTTGGTATGGAAGATTTTCTTGGCGATATGGATTTTAAAGTTGCCGGTTCCAAAAAAGGGGTCACCGCAGTGCAGTTAGATAGTAAGACTGACGAGATTACACCAGAAATTATGGCTAAAGCTTTGGAACAATCGAGGAAAGCTCGGCTGTTTATTCTAGAGAAGATGCAGGAAAAAATAGAAGCTCCTCGTAAAGAAATCTCACCATTAGCACCTAAGATTTTGATAATAGAAATCAATCCTGACAAAATCAGAGAAGTAATCGGTCCGGGAGGTAAAATCGTTAACAAAATTCAAAATGAGACAGGAACTAAATTGGATATAGGACAAGACGGCGTGATTATCATTACCGCAGATACTCGAGAAGCTGCCAATGCGGCCAAGGAAATGGTGGAATACTTTACTGCTGACGTTGAAGTGGGGAAAATATACAAAGGTAAAGTAACACGCATCAAGGACTTCGGCGCCTTCGTTGAAGTTTTACCGGGAAAAGAAGGACTGGTGCATATCTCTCAGTTAGATGACAGGCGCGTCAACAAGGTAAGTGATGTTGTAAAGGAAGGGCAAGAAATTTTAGTAAAGTGTATGGAAATTGACCATGAGGGTAGGGTCAATCTCAGTCGTAAGGCTGTATTAAAAGAGAAAGAGTTTTCTGGAGGGAAACAGGGAGAAGATATTAAATGAGTAAAATCAAACCGAAGAAAAAAGGCAACGGCTCCAGTGATCTTTCTCAGCTTTTCCGAATTTATAATTTTATGGTTCACCAGGATCTCAGTGAACTGAATTGGGAAGAGAAAGAATTTAAAATTATGATAAGACGCGAATTTGGCTCTGGTATCTCCTTCAGGCGCTACGGAAAGGAATCGAGAAGTAAGGTATTGGAAAAAGAAGCTTCGGCGCCTGCCGAGCAAATTGAACAGGATACAATTATCATAAAATCGCCAATTGTAGGTATTTTTTATTCTTCTCCCGCACCGGAAGCCCCGCATTTTGTCGAAGAAGGTGATATAGTTTCGGTGGGTGAGACGGTGTGCATCGTTGAGGCAATGAAGCTGATGAATGAAATTCAGACAGAGACAAAATGCAAAATACTGAAAGTATTAGTTTCCGATAATCAGAACATTCAAGTGAACGAGCCATTGTTTCTGGTATTGCCTATAATGGAGTAAATTCATATGAGCAAACAGATTGGGCTCCTTGCTGGAAAAATCTGGAATTTTTTGAATGCCAAAGGTGAAGTTCCGGTTCTGGTGTTGAAGACCAGACTGGGAGTACCTAACAGCTTACTCTACTTAGCATTGGGGTGGTTAATACGAGAGGAGAAGATATACATCAAAAAGGAAACGAAGGATTACCGGGTAGGGCTGCACTGATGTTCACTATTCTCCTCTATATACTTCCCCTCAATTGCCTCGTCTTTTTCTACGGCGAAAATAAAATAACTATCCCCGCCTGGAAGGATGAAAATGAGTCTGACGAGGGCTGTTATACTCGGGTTAGTTCAGGGTATAACAGAATTTTTGCCTATCTCCAGTAGTGCTCATCTAACATATTTCCAGAAGTATCTAGGTATAGATAAACCGCAACTTTCCTTTACTGTATTCTTACACTTCGCCACGCTGTTAGCAATCCTTCTCTTCTTTAGAAAAGATTTATGGGAAATATTGAAAGGTTTCCGAAACATAAAGGGGCCAAAGACCAATCCTTCCACACGAATTCTTTTTCTTCTGGTTATCGGTTCATTGCCTATAGCTATTTTGGGAATACTTCTTAAAGATAAAATAGAATCTCTTTTTTCCAATATTGAATTAGTCAGTTTGTTTCTTATCTTAACCGGAATACTTCTCTACTTTGGTAACCGGATAAGAAACGTTCATAAGGGTGTCCTGGAGACAGGAATAGCAGATGCATTGATAATTGGCACAGCTCAGGCTTTTGCAATTCTGCCGGGTATCTCACGTTCAGGGGTCACTATCATTTTTGCGCTATTTTGTGGTCTACAACGGAAATGGGCAGTAAAGTACTCCTTTTTCCTTGCCGTGCCGGCAATTTTGGGAGCTACCCTCATTGAACTCCCCAGCATCTTATCCCTGGTTAACTTCTCCACACTGACTTTTTATATAGCTGGAGCGCTTGCAGCTCTTTTTTCTGGATATTGGTCACTCAGAGTAGTGTTGAGGTTTGTACAAAAAAGCAGACTTCACTATTTTGCTTATTATTGCGTAACGTTAGGACTTATTGTTTTGTTCCTTCACATCTGGTAGCCGCTCCGACCAGTCGGAGCGATTTATACGCAGACTGAAGTCTGCTACTCCACGTTATTTGGAGTAGCGAAACTTGTTTCGCGTTAACGCAGAGCAAGCTCTGCTACTCCTTTAGAAAAATCTTGACTTTGTGAACAAAAAAAAGTAAACTTTCTTCGAGGACAAGAGGTTATAAAGTGAAGATAATAAGCAAGACAAAAGAGGAAAGGAACGAAATCGCTGGCATTGCACTCCTTACACTCTCTCTGCTTATATTGTTGAGTCTGGTCTCCTATCAGATGGGGCGTTGTATTGTGGGCGCTTTGGGAAGATATTTGGCTCTTTCCCTAATAGCCGCCTTCGGATGGGGGGCATATTTCCTTCCCTGCTCTATTGGATACTGGGGATGGAAGACCTTTCAAAAAGGAAAAAAAATAAAAGGTATCTGGGTTAAACTCTCTGGCTTGGGGTTTTTGCTATTGGCTTTTTGCAGTTTTTTGAACCTCTTGGGGAGGCAAACGAGATTGGGTGGAACAGCGGGTGACTTCGTTTCTGACTCCCTCCTGGTTCCTGCTTTTGGAGAAACAGGCACTTATCTTATTGTATTGACTGTATTCCTCATTTCTATACAATTAGTAACCGAAACATCTATTATTCAATTTCTGCAGACCTTAAGAAAGACGGTTCAGGTAGTTCGAGCTAGACCTCCGGGAATAAAGCACCTGATCTCCACCCCAGAGGTAAAACCTGATTCCTATAGGAAAGTCTCTCCTCAGGTGAAAGCCGAGTCTGTTTCCCCAGTTTCCCCTTTAGGTGCACTCACTTTCGAACTTCCTTCCATAGAGCTCCTTGATGACCCACCGCGAACAGATCTCGTCCAGAGGGAGGAAGAATTGAAAAATAACGCCGAGGTCTTGGAAAAGACACTCAAGAATTTTGGCATCTCGGCAAAGGTATCCCAGATTCATCCAGGACCTGTAATTACGCGTTATGAACTGGAACTGGCTCCAGGAATAAAAGTTAGTAGTGTGAAGAGTTTATCTAACGATCTCGCTTTGACGTTACGGACACAGAGCATAAGAATACTGGCTCCCATTCCAGGAAAGGCTGCTGTCGGCATAGAAATCCCCAATCAGAGTATGGCATTGGTATGTTTAAAAGAACTTCTCCAATCTCCCGAGTTCAAGAAAAGTGCCTCTTTCCTTTCCCTTGCCTTAGGTAAGACGGTAGCTGGAAAGACATACATTGCTGATTTGAACCAGATGCCTCACCTCCTGATTGCCGGAGCTACGGGTTCAGGTAAGACGGTATCGATCAATACAATAATCCTGTCCATTCTGTATAAAGCCAGGCCTGAGGAGGTTAAATTTCTCTTAATTGACCCAAAAATGGTAGAATTGCCGATTTATAATGGCATTCCCCACTTGAAAAGTCCTGTGGTTACTAACGTAAAGCACGCTGTAGCAGCGTTGAAATGGATTGTTGGCGAAATGGAAAACCGTTATCGAAGGTTCGCTGCTACCGGGACTCGTGATATATTCGAGTACAACCAAAAGTTTAAAGAAGAAGGGAAGAAAATACCTTTTATAGTTATTATTATTGATGAACTTGCTGACCTGATGGCTACAGCTCCCAATCAAATTGAGCAAGTGATAATCCGCTTAGCCCAAATGTCCAGAGCAGTGGGAATCCATCTTGTTCTGGCCACACAACGGCCTTCCGTAAATGTAATCACGGGCATTATTAAGGCAAATCTTCCGGCGCGCCTCGCCTTTGAGGTGATTTCTAAGGTAGATTCCCGGACAATTTTGGATATGAACGGAGCGGAAAACCTCTTGGGACGCGGGGATATGCTCTTTCTCGCTCCAGGAGAGGCAAAACCAATACGCCTGCAAGGAGCATTCATAAGTGGAGAGGAGATAAACAGGGTTGTAACCTTTATTAAACAACAGGGAGAGGCGACCTATTCTCAAGACTTATTCCATTTGACAAAGATCTCAGAAGAGAAAGAAGAAGAAGAAGAGGACCAGGAAATCAGGAAATTATTCAAGCAGGCTCTGAGATTGACCCTGGAAAGGAGACAGGCATCCACTTCCCTATTCAAGGGAGCATTACATATTAGCGACGGAAAAGCAACAAATCTTATAAGCTTAATGGAGACCAAAGGGTTCGTTGGTCCTCAGCAGGGTTCTAAACCTCGCCAGATATTTTTAGATAAAATTGAACAGTTCTGGCAAAAGATAGAGAAGGATGAAGATAACTAAAATAGGTCTGGTTTTTCTCTCTTTGACTTTTCTGATTTCTAGTGAGGGCTTTTCTCAAAAGGAGACAATTTCCTATATTCTGAAAAAATTGGAGAGGGAAAGGAAAAAGATAGAAACGGGGAGTTTCGACTTCCGACAAAAAATACTGATAAGAGCTACTCTGGAAGAAAAACTAATTACAGGTTCAATAAAATTTAAAGTTCCCGATAAACTATATGCTGAGTACATTCGACCTTATCCACAAATCATTGTAAGCAATGGCAAAAAGGTCTGGTTCTATTTGCCTGACTATAACCAGGTTTCCATCCAGTCTGTTGGCAGATTGGAAGAGTTAATGGGATTAAATTTAGGTCTCTTCTTTTGGGCAAGTAGGATTGGAGAGTTGGAGAATTATAGAAAAGAGGTAGTAGAAGAAAAAAGTGAAAGTTGTAAGATTAAATTGGTTCCAGAAACTGGGAATGGAGTAGAGATAATTCTGACAATTTCTAAACAAGATTGGTTGCCAGTGGAAACAGAAGTTAGCGATAGTTATACAGTGGTTTTCACTCGTCTGGAAAACATCGTAAAGAATCCTGAAGTAAATAATGAAATTTTTGAGTTTAAAATACCTTTAGAAGCACAAGTATTCGAATCCCCATAGTGGGCATTGTAGCCACAGAGCGAAGCTCTATATTGTAGGGGCGACACTCTGTGGTCGCCCAAAGGAAGGGACGGCACGGAGTCCGTCCCCTACAGGGAAGCTCCGATTAATCGGAGCGGCTACAAAAATAAACAGGAACAGAAATGGCAGAAAATATTGGTAAACGACTCCAGGAAGCTCGTCGGCGCAAAGAAATTAGCTTACAGCAAGTTTCAGAAGAGACGAAAATAAGCAAGGAGTACCTGAAAGCCTTGGAAAAAGAAGAATACGGTCTCTTTCCAGCAAAGGTTTATGTAGTCTCATTTATCAGAAGTTATGCTCGCTATCTGGGGCTGGACGCTGAAGTGCTTGTCCATATTTATAAGAGAGAGCATTCCGGACGAAAAGACAAAATGGGTCTCAATCCTGAATTTCCTATTGTGGTGAGTCAGGGTGGAGGAGAGAAATCGAAACTTAAAGGAGGGATTACTGCATTTCGATTTACTAAGAAGGGTCTCATTCCATTTATCTTGGCTACAGGAGTGATTGTGGGGGTGGGTCTTTTGGTGATTTTTTATCTTTACTCAGCTTTATGGCAACTCTCTCCGCAGGTGAAAGCAGGAACAAATGTCTCCACTAATATTCCCCAAAATATTTCTGTGATAGCGGAAATAAATGACAAGACCTGGCTACGAGTAGTTGGGGATGGAGTGGTCTCTTTTGAAGGAATACTGTTTCCTGGTGAAAATAGAAGATGGATGGCAGAAAATGGAATGAATGTTCGCATTGGAAACGTGGATGGTGTCAAACTATATGTAAATGGGGAAGAGGTAGAGACTATTTCTGGAAATTTAGGACGGGTTAATGAGTTGGTTTTCACCAGGTTAAAGGGAAAAGATTTGATTAAGATGGAACAGAGATGGTCTCAACAAGGGGAAGAAATGGAGCCAGTGGAAAACGAATTGCAAAAAGAGGAAAGATAAATGAATTTAGCCAACAAACTTACTATGGGAAGAATTATTGCTATTCCATTTTTCATACTGTTTATGTTTATAGGCAATATTTATACCCGGGTAGCAGCTCTTCTAATTTTCATTCTGGCGGCACTCACCGATATGTACGATGGGATTATTGCTCGCCATCGAGAGGAAGTCACTAATTTCGGAAAGTTCATAGATCCCCTTGCTGATAAATTGATAGTTTCTGCTGCTTTCATTTCTTTCGTTCAGTTAAGGGAGCTGGCAATACCTGCCTGGATGGTTATCCTTGTGATCAGTCGCGAATTTATAATAACAGGATTGAGAAGTGTAGCGGCGTCCAGGGGAACAATAATTTCAGCTTCCCTTTCCGGAAAATTTAAGACGACCTCACAAATGGTAGTCATTATCACTCTTCTGCTAATCTTGATTGTCAATGCTGTGTTGAAGAATTATTGGCACACCACTCCTTTGGAATTACAGGCTTTTCTGGGTTGGAAAAGAGTGCTTGGATATATTTTAGATAGAGCTCCTTATTGGTTGATGCTTGTGGTTACGATTTTGACCGTGATTTCAGGATTTAATTACATTTTCAAAAATAAACAGCTACTTTTTGAAGAGATAAGCATTAAAACCACAAGATAAACCCAGTTAGCAAAAGATATAACATCTTTACATTATAGGGTAAAGAAGAAAAGATGAATTGGGTTATTAGATTTTTAGCGACAGGATTTTTTGTTGGCTATTCGCCATTTGCTCCAGGGACAATGGGAACACTGGTAGCATTTCTGCTTTATGCTATTTTACCTACAACCATTCCCTTCTACTGGATGCTCATTTTATGCTTAATTATTGGCGGAACAATGATTTCTCACCAGGCAGAAAATATCATAGGCGAAGTCGATTCTCCTAAAATAGTTATTGATGAGATATGTGGATACTTTATCGCTATGGCCTTTTTGCCCAAAACGCTTGGCTTGATGGTTGTAGGATTTATTATCTATCGGCTTCTGGATGTAATCAAGGTATATCCGATGAAGAAGTTAGAAATGCTTGCCGGAGGCCTAGGGATAATGCTTGATGATGTTTGTGCGGGCATAATAACTAATATTATTTTACACATAATTCACACACTATAAGAGAGAAAGGAGGAAAAAAATGGGAAAAGATGAGAAAGTAAAAGCTTTGGAGGCAGCAGTATCCCAGATTGAAAAACAGTTCGGGAAAGGAACAATAATGAGGTTGGGTGATGAGGCTTATAAGGGGGAAGTGGGAGTGATTCCCACTGGCTCCCTAGCATTAGATGTAGCTTTAGGGGTGGGAGGAGTGCCTAGAGGAAGAGTGGTGGAAATCTTCGGTCCGGAAGGGGGAGGAAAAACCACTCTCTCTCTCCAGATAATTGCCAATGCTCAAAGAATGGGAGGGACAGCTGCTTTCGTAGATGCCGAGCACGCCATGGACCCAGCCTATGCCGGCAAGTTGGGAGTGGACATCGAAAACCTCCTAATTTCCCAGCCCGATAACGGCGAGCAGGCTCTGGAGATTACTGAGACTCTGGTTCGTAGCGGAGCTATCGATGTAATTGTAATTGATAGTGTAGCTGCTCTGGTGCCCAGGGCAGAAATCGAGGGTCAAATGGGCGACGCGCAGATGGGCTTACAGGCCAGGTTGATGTCCCAGGCTCTCAGGAAACTTACCTCTTGTATATCTAAATCTAATACCAGTGTAATCTTTATTAATCAAATAAGAGAAAAGATAGGTGTGATGTTTGGCAATCCAGAGACGACTCCAGGAGGAAGAGCATTGAAGTTCTATTCTTCTGTTAGACTGGACATTCGTCGTATAGGCGCTATTAAGGCGGGAGAGGTACATATAGGTAACCGCATAAGAGTTAAGGTAGCCAAAAATAAGGTGGCTCCACCTTTCCGGAAGGCAGAGTTCGATATGATGTATAATGAGGGTATCTCCAGAGAAGGTTCCATTTTGGATGTTGCGCTGGAAAATAACCTGATTGAGAAGAGTGGAACCTGGTTTTCTTACAAAAGAAACAGAATCGGACAGGGAAGAGAAAATGCCAAGTCTTACCTGAAGGAAAACCCAGAAATCACCCAGGAAATCGATAACATTCTAAGAGAAAAGCTACTTAGCTCGAAAGAAGAATCTTAATAGAACATGCTAAAGATATTCACAGTTGGCCCCATGGAGGCCAATTGTTATATTCTTTATAATCCTGATAAAAGAGAAGGATTGATTATTGACCCTGGTGCAGAAGGGTCGCATTTAATTAAATTTATTAAACAAGAAAAAATATCCATTAACTACATCATTAATACTCACGGACATCCAGACCACATAGGTGCCAACCGAAAGATCAAAGAGCATACTAATGCTCCAATCTTGATTCATCAATACGACGCTCCCATGCTTGCAAAAAGCGGGAGCGTTCTTTCTCTCATCTTTCCTGTAGAATCCTCCTCACCTCCGGCGGACACTTTCATAAAAGACGGGGATTTAATTGAATGTGCGGGAATGAAGTTGAAGGTTCTCCATACTCCCGGACATACGCCGGGAGGAATCTCTCTTTTGATAGATGATTCCATCTTTACTGGTGACACGCTGTTTTCAGGTTCGATTGGCCGAAGCGACTTGCCCGGCGGTTCTCCAGAGGTACTTTTAAATTCAATAAAGAAGATTTTGTCCTTGGATGAAAATTTAATTGTATACCCTGGACATGGTCCAGCGACCACCGTTAGTCAGGAACTCCACAGTAACCCCTTTATAACATGAAAAATTCCGAGCTTCTTGACGAATTTATCAACTACATAGATGTGGAAAAAGGTCTGTCAAAAAATACAAAGTTGGCTTACCACAGAGACCTCTCGCAGTATCTCGCATATTTGGAAGAGAATCGCAAAATTGCCACTCGCATCACCCATAGTGACCTTATGGAGTTCTTACTGATTAAAAGGAGATATCTATCGCCTTCCTCGTTAGCCAGGGTAATAACTTCAATTAAGATGTTTCATCGTTTCCTAGTATCAGATAACTATTGTAAAATGGATCCCACTCAGAACTTAGATTCCCCGCACCTCGGCATGAGACTACCCAAAGTGTTGACTTTTGCCGAAGTGGAAACATTGCTCAACGTTCCTCCTGATACCCCTGTAGGAATCAGAGACAAGGCAATGATGGAACTTCTCTATGCCACGGGAATGAGGGTCTCAGAAATTATCAATCTTAAACTGGAAGACGTTAATCTTAGATTGGGCTATTTGCGTTGCCTTGGCAAACGGGGGAAAGAGCGCATTGTTCCCGTCGGTTCTGAGGCGATTAAGTTCATAAACATCTATCTGAAAAAGGTAAGGTCTGCCCATAAAGCACTCTCCAAACCGTCTGCACGGCAGCCGAAGAGTCTCTTTTTAAATCCCTCAGGCAGAAAACTTTCTCGTGTGGGATTCTGGAAGATAATTAAGAGATACGCTATTCTTTCCGGAATAACTAAAGAGATAACACCCCACACCTTGAGGCACTCTTTTGCCACCCATCTCTTAGAACGGGGTGCTGATCTGCGTTCAATTCAGGAGATGTTGGGACATGAAAATATCTCCACCACCCAGATATATACCCACCTAACCCGCGAACGTTTGAAAGACCTCCACAAAAAATTCCATCCTCGGGGTTAAGGTAGTGTAACCCTTTATGAGCGTAATCTTTACCGAGATAAGTCCCTACGCTACCAAAACCATTACGGGCATAAAGCCCTACACTACCAAATCATTATTCGTAGTGTAGCCCTTTATGGGCGTAATTCTTACGGGCATAAAGCCCTACACTACCTATATGGAACAAAATTCGTCTTGAAAAGACGGGAGAAATGGGTTATAATACTAAAAAAGAGTTTTAAAGGAGGAATTTTATGGTTAGACCAGAGGGAAAAGAAGATTTGAAGTTAGTAGAGAAGTTAGCTCAGGGACGGAAATCGATTCTGGAACAACTCCATAAGATAATTGTGGGGCAGGATGAGGTGATTGAACAGCTCCTGATTGCTCTTTTTGCCCGAGGTCACTGTCTGATTGTAGGCGTGCCTGGTCTGGCTAAGACAATGTTGATCTCTACGATTGCCGAGATTCTCGATTTGAAATTCCAGAGAATCCAATTTACCCCAGATCTTATGCCCTCTGATATCACGGGAACAGATGTGATTGAAGAGAATATTTCCACAGGAAAGAGAAGTTTCCGTTTCATCAAGGGACCCATCTTTGCTAACATAGTCTTGGCAGACGAGATTAATCGTACTCCTCCCAAAACACAATCTGCTCTCCTGCAGGCTATGCAAGAGTATAAGGTTACTGCCAGTGGAAATACTTACCCTTTAGAACTTCCCTTCTTCGTCTTAGCTACCCAGAATCCCATTGAGCAGGAAGGGACATATCCCTTGCCCGAAGCCCAGCTTGACCGATTCTTCTTTGAGGTGAATATCGACTACCCTAAGTATGAAGAGGAGAAGGAGATTGTCACTAAAACCACCTCCACTTTCCAGGCGAAATTAATAAAAACTCTTAATGCTAAAGAGATAATCCATCTACAGGAGATTGTGCGAAAAGTCCCGGCTTCCGAGTATGTTGTTAACTATGCAGTAAATTTGGTGACAGCTACCCGACCATCTTCATCCCAAGCTCCGGAATTCATCAAAAGGTGGGTCAGTTGGGGAGCGAGCCCCAGGGGTTCACAAAACTTAATCTTAGGAGGAAAGGCAAGGGCAATCCTTAATGGTCGCTTCAATGCCTCGGTAGAAGACATCAAGGCCTTAGCTCACCCTGTCTTACGCCATCGTATCCTACTTAATTTTAATGCAGAGGCTGAAGGCGTGCGCACCGATCAAGTAATAGATAGACTACTGGAAACAGTTCGGGAAACTTGAGTCTGGAAGCAACAAGGTTTCACAGAAGAAAAAAGTACCTGTCCCCTTTTTTGAGAGGTAAAAATGGAACAACCAAAGAGAGGTTACATCGACCCTTTAATTGTGGCTAAACTTTCCACCATGCTTCTCAAAGCAAGATTTGTGGTTGAGGGATTTATTGCCGGACTACACCAGAGCCCCTACAGGGGTTTTAGTCTCGAGTTCGCCCAGCACAGGGAATACTCACCAGGAGATGAAACCAGACATGTAGATTGGAAAGTCTATGGGCGAAAAGACAAATACTTCGTCAAACAGTATCAGGAAGAGACAAACCTGAAGGGATATATTCTCCTTGATAGAAGCGCCTCTATGGGATATAAGAGTAAGGAAATAACTAAGCTCCAGTATGGCTCTTATTTAGCAGCCTCATTAGCCTTCTTGATGCTCAGACAGCAGGACTCGGTGGGACTGGCCACTTTCGATGAGAGGATTAAAAAATATATTCCTCCCCGCCAGAGCAAGGGGCACCTTTCGCTAATCTTAGACGAGCTGGAGAAACTGGTTCCATCTTCCCAAACAGGAATAAACCGCTCTCTTCAGGAACTGGGACAATATACCAAACGACGGGGATTGATTATTCTGATTTCCGACCTCCTGGATGAACAAGAAAAGGTTCTGAATGCTCTGAAGTACTTCCGGTTTAAGAAACACGAAGTAATCGTTTTTCATCTCCTCGATCCCGCCGAGCTGGAACTTCCCTTTACCAACGTCCTCTGGCTGGAAGATATGGAGAATGGAAAGAGAGTTCTAACCCATCCAAAAATCATCCGGGAGAAGTATAAAGATGTAATAAAAGAATTCGTGGAAACGTACAAGTTAAGTTGTTTAAGAAGCGATATAGATTATTGTCTTATGGACACAAAAACTCCTCTCGATTTCGCATTAGGAGCATACCTTGCCAGGAGAAAAATGTTAAGGTGAGAGATGAACATAACATTTTTAAATCCATCGTTCCTGTGGGGATTACCAGTAGTTTCCATTCCCATACTTATCCATCTCTTCTCTAGAAGAAGACCAATAACTTCCCAATTTTCTTCTGTTAAGTTTATTCAATTAGCCTCCACCACAGTAATCAGACGGTTTAAATTGAAACAGCTAATCTTACTTATATTGAGGTCTCTTATTCTTCTCCTGTTAACTCTTCTTTTCGCCAGGCCTGTGGTGAGGAGAATGCCTCTGTTTGCCCAGGCAGAAGGGGTCTCACGGTCCAGTGTAATTCTCATCGACAACTCTTATTCTATGGGATATGTGGAAGAAGGAGAATCCCGCTTCGCTCTAGCCAAGAAAGTGGCCAGACGTATTCTGAAAATGACCAAAAGAGGTGACCGCGCAGCACTCTTTTTAATTTCCGATGAGGTGAAGCCTTTAGTCTCTTATCTCACTGACGACAAGCAGATTCTCTGGGAGAGATTGGAGGAAGGCTCCTTGAGTTTCCGTCCTACGAATCTCTTCCCGGGCATCTCTCAGGCATATAAAATTCTCCAGGAGTCCGGTTCACCAAATAGAGAGATTATCCTGATTGCAGATTTGGGAATTAACGGATGGCAGGGAATTGACGGAAAGAGTATAAAAGAATTCGACCCGGAAGTGAAGTTTATTATTATCGATTTAAATAGGGAATCGCTTTCCAATGTCGCTGTAGCAAAAGTCGATTGTCGCCGACTGACTATGGGAGAGACTTCCCAGATATCAATTAAAATAAGAAATTATTCTAAAGAAAAAATTTCCCGTCTATTTGTTTCAGTTTTCCTGGAGCCGCAAAGCAAGTTTCAAATTGACAGAGAAACTGGAGAGAAAGTAGGCCAGGGCTTTGTAGATTTAAAAGGGGGAAGAAAAGCCAGTAAAGATTTCTTCTACAATTTCCCTCGAGAAGGAACTTATCTGGGGAAAGTAGAGATTCAGGAAGACAGTCTCCCTTCTGACGATAGATTCTACTTTAAAGCAGAGGCCTTAGAGAAAATTAAGGTGCTCCTGATTGATGGCCATCCGGGAATTTCCTCTTTTTCCAGTGAGACATTCTATTTAACACTCAGCCTTTCACCGACCACCTCCGAAGTTTCCCCTATACAGTCACCGTTAGTGGTGAAGGTGGTCACGCTAGATGGATTTCCCCAAGAGAAATTAGATGATTTTTCTGTAATCTTCCTGGCTAATGTGGGAAAAGTTACCAGTTCCTTAAGGGAGAGACTCACAAATTTTGTCCGGGAAGGAGGGGGAGTCGTCTTTTCCCTGGGTGATAACGTGAATGCCCAAGAATATAATCTTAATTTTGACAACCTCCTGCCAGCTGAGTTGGTGGAAGTTAAAGGAAAATCTAAAGGAGAAAGAGAATTCAAAGCGATTGATTTTCAAGACTTTACTCACCCAATCTTACAGGTTTTTGCCCAAGGGAAAGAGGGAGATTTAACCCGAACAAGATTCTACCAATACTTCGCCACTCAGGTTAAACCTTCAGCAAAGGTGGTTCTCGGTCTTGCAGATGGACTACCTTTACTTATCGAGGGAGAACTGCCGTATCCCGGGGCAGGGAAGGTGTTACTGTTCACCTCTACTTTAGATCGAGACTGGAATAACTTGCCCACCAAGCCAGTCTTTTTACCTTTAATCCAACAGATGGTTCGCTACCTAGCTCTCTCTACTTTAAGGGAAGAACCTTGGGGAACTTTTCTTGTTGGCGAGGAAATAAGATATAAACTGGGCCCAGGAGAATTACCTCCATCTGTAGAAATAATCGGTCCTCAGGGAAAAAAGTTTTCAGTGATTCCCGTCCAGAAGAGAGATTTCTCTGGTATAGAATTTGGCCCTGTGGAGGTGCCTGGTATCTATCAGCTCTCATACATAACGGATGGAAAATGGAATAATAAATATCTACCGCTTAACCTCAATATAGAAAGCAATGAGTCTGACCTGGCCAAAATGGGAACCAGGGAAATAAGAAAACTTTTTCTCGCCACACCTATTAAAATAATCGATGACTTGACTAATTTAGAAAAGGAGATTCTACAACTCCTCTATGGAAAGGAAATATCCAAAAATTTAATCTTTCTTTTAGTGGGGTTCCTATTTTTAGAGGTTTTTCTGGCAAATCCGCGGGGAAAGAGGTAATTTGTGATGGGACATGGGAAGTTTGGCTCGCTACTCGTCATAGGTATAGTTATTTGTAATTTGATTGCCAGTCCTCTTCCAGCCGAACAGAGGGACAGGTTTGTGTTCAGCCAATTGCGTTATAAAGGAGGAGACTGGGATCCCTATCCTACAGCATATAAGGAAATTCTCCATTACCTGACGACAACTACCAGTGTGAGGGCTCAAACAGCAAGAAGAGAGTTATCATTGAGTGATCCGGAACTTTTTTTCTCTCCTTTTCTGTATATGAGCGGCAAGGAGGAATTTGCTCCCTTCACTGCACAAGAAATAGAGAATCTTAGGCGTTATTTGTCCTGTGGAGGCCTACTGTTAATTGACGATGCTTCGGGAGGGAGAGATCTCGGATTCAACAGGGCAGTGCTGAGGGAAATGGAGAAGTTCTTCCCTGAAGGGAAGCTAAAAAGGATTCCCCCAGACCATGCTGTTTTTCGTTCATTCTATCTATCGCCCAGGGTTGTTGGCCGAAGGGTAGGAAATCCTTATCTGGAAGGCATCGATATTGATGGTCAAACAGTGGTAATCTACTCCCAGAATGACCTGGGAGGAGCCTGGGTTAGAGATAGATTAGGGAACTGGCTTTACGAATGTGTTCCCGGGGGAGAATTGCAAAGATTGGAAGCAATGAAACTCTTTTTAAACGTCATTATCTATTCTTTAACTGGCACATATAAGAAGGATACTATTCATCAACCCTATATTCAACAGAAACTCAAAACTCGGAGGACAGCACCGTAAACGGAGTTTTTGGTAGCGTAGGGGCGACCTTTATGGTCGCCCAAGGGCTTGTCCCCGTAAAAATTACGCCCATAAAGGGCTACACTACGATTACGCTTTGCTGAGAGGAAGGCTAACTGTGGGAACTCTCCATTTTTCTTTAGACCCTAATAGACTGTGGCTGGTAATAGCCACTATTCTCGTCTTAGTAGTTCTCTTATACTGGAATTTCAAATGGATAGGGAAAAGGAAAGGTCTATTTTTTATGTTGAGGCTATCAATCTATCTCCTTCTCATATTTCTTCTCTTTGAGCCAGTAAGAACTATAGAAGAAGAGCCGGATGAGGAAGCAAGCGTCGCTTTTTTGATAGATACCTCAAGCAGCATGGGAGTGAAGGATCCTATTTCCCGGTTCTCTCTGGTCAAAGAATTTCTGAAAGGTCCTTTGCTTGAAGGATTAAAAGAGAAATACAATCTCCTCTTTTTTACTTTCGCTTCCACCTTCAGGCGAGCTACAGCAGAGGAAATCCTGCAGTCGATTCCTCAAGGAAAATCGACTGATATTGGACAGGCTTTGGATGGCTTAGAAGAAGAACTTCGTGGCCAGAGACTGGCGGGAATTTTCCTCGTTACAGACGGGGCTCATAATGCAGGAAGAGATCCCCGTCTGGCAACTGAAAGGATTCCTGCCTCTATCTTTTCCGTGGGCGTGGGGAATCCCCGGGAATTCAAGGATTTGCAAATTTCCGAAGTTCAAGTTAGCGATTTTGTCTTCAAGAATACTCCCACAGATATAGGGGTAAACATAAGAAGTTATGGATTTGAAAATAAGGAGATATCGGTTATTTTAAAGAAAGAGACGGAAATACTCCAGACAAAGAAAGTTCGCATGCCCGAAGATGGGAAAGAGGTCTCTTTGAGTTTGCGCTTCACTCCCCGCTCGATAGGTTCTTTCCACTATACGATTTCCGTTCCCTCTTATAGAGGTGAAATCTCCTTTGTCAATAACAGAAAAGATTTCACTCTCCAGGTACTTCGGGATAAAATTAGAATTCTCTACATCTGTGGGCAACCAAGCTGGGAATATAAATTTTTAAGGACTGCTTTGAAGAACGACCCGAGCATAGAACTTGTCTCTTTTATAATCCTGCGTAATCCCGAAAATATCTCTATAGTGCCGGAAAATCAGCTTTCCTTGATTCCCTTTCCTACAACAGAAATATTTACTAAACAGATATTCAACTTCGATTTACTTATATTTGAAAATTTTACCTATACCCGCTTTGGGATTCCCAGAGAGTACCTGGAGAACATTCGGAAATTTGTTGTGGAAGCAGGGGGAGGCTTTCTGATGATAGGTGGAGACAACTCCTTTGCCCGGGGAAGATATAAAGGGACGCCGGTTGAAGAGATATTGCCGGTGGAAATGGAGGAGGTAAAAGGAAACATTATTATAGACGGTAAGTTCAAAATGTTAACCAGAGAAGCCACGCATCCAATTCTGAGATTATCCGATAACCCGGGAGAGAATAGCCAGATATGGGCAAGGATGCCGGAGTTGGATGGTTGCAATCGTCTATTAAAAGCAAAGCCTGATGCCATTGTTTTAGGAGTCCATCCTTTAATTAAGAATAAGTACGGAAATCTGGTAATACTTGCTGTTTGGGAAAAAGGTAAAGGGAGGGTAATGAGTGTGGCTTCCAATAGTACCTGGAGATGGAGCTTTCAGGCTCGGGGGAGAGGCGGCACAGGTGCCTATTATGAACGGTTTTGGCATCAGGCTGTTCACTGGTTAGTGAAATCTCCCCAACTAAAACTCGTCCATCTAAATACAGACAAGAAAACCTATGCAAAAGGGGAAGAGATCCTTTTATCTGTCAGGGTGTTTAACAAATACTATAGGCCCAGTGAACATGCCCGGGTGTATGTAGAATTGGTAGACCCCTCAGGAAAGAGGATTGATTTAGGAAGCATCTCACCAACAGATAGACTTGGTGAATATGGAACTAATTATTTAGCCGAGAGAGAAGGAAAGTATACATTTACTGCCACAGCCTGGGAAGGCTCGAAGGTTCTCGGCAGGGATACTGCTTTCTGTAAAGTGGCCATTCCTTCTCTGGAGTGGGAAAATGCGCAACTGAACGAACCACTTTTGAGAGAACTCTCAGATTTAACTAAGGGAAAATATTTCCATATTAGTAGTATTGAATCGGAAGAAATCATTTTACCTGAAGTAAGGGAGACTACTCCTGTAGTGAAGAGAGTAGTAGCTGTGTGGAACAATCCTTTTATCTTTCTTCTTCTGTGTATATTGTTAGGTATAGAATGGTATATTCGTAGGAGAAGCGGGATGATGTAAGAGGAGAAAATGGTCGATGCCTATTTCCAATTGATTAGAATAATTGGTAAGGTCAAAAGATGGATAAGAATCAAAAGTTTAATTGAGGGGATTCTTTTGTCCTTTTCCATTCTTCTGGGATTGGTAATAGTTTTTAGCATTTTAGACTATTCAATTTCGTTTAATTCCAGGGTGCGCCTCTATTTTCTTATAGGTCTTATTCTTTCCATTATTATTCTGTTAGTAAAATTTATTGTTATTCCTTTACTTTCCCCTTTAACCGAGAATAAGATTGCCCTCAAAATTCAGAAAAGGTACCCCGCCTTAAGAGACGATTTGATAAATTCTATACAGCTCTTTCCCATAGCAAGCTTGAGAGATGAAGTCTATGTATCTAAAGCACTGATTGGTGAACTTATTAGAAGGACTTCCCAAAAGGTGAGAATCGTTAACCCTTTTGAGGTAGAAGATATAAAGCGTCTTAAGAAATTTTTCTTTACAAGTCTTTCAGTTTCTCTCATCTTCTCTTTTCTTCTTTTCTTTCCACCGCGTATTCTTCCCTTTTCACTTCCCCGGCTTTTGAGGCCCTTGGATTATGAACAGGTGAATCGGTTACTGCAGGTTACTCCAGGGAACGTAGAAGTGTTACATGACGAAAGTCAGAAGATTGGAGTGGAGATTTTCCAGAGAGGGGGAACTCCTTACTTAATCTATAAGATTTCCGGAGGTAACTGGCAAAGAGCCAAAATGCTTAAAGAAGCATACCCAGAAGGAGAAACTCGTAAGTTCTCTTATAAATTCTCGAAGATTACTCAACCAATCGATTATTTTATTAAGTGGAAAGATTTGCGTACTCAGACTTACTCTATCAGTGTAGTCATCCTTCCGGAAGTGGGAGACGTTTCTGTCAAATACATCTATCCTTCCTATACAGGATTGCCTGAGTTGAAGGTGGAGAAGACCAGCGGGGACCTTGAGGCACTACTGGGAACTCAAGTGCAAATGACTTTGAAGGCTAATAAGCCCATAAGGAAAGGATTCCTTCTAACCGATGATGGAAAGAGACTACCCCTCAAAATTGAGAAAGATTTGTACTTGGAAGGGGGTTTAGTTCTCACTGGCGAGAGAGTCTACTGGGTGGAAGTGGAAGACACTCAGGGTTATACGAATCCCAGTCCAATCAAGCACTACATAAAGACGCTTCTTGACAATCCCC
>DATKVN010000006.1 GCA_035530055.1 bacterium
GGGCAGGCCTGTTTCCTCTTCAGATATTTTTTCACTTATGAAATAATCGGTCGGTTCTGTGCCTTTTATAAATGGTAGCAAGACAGCATCGGGGCGGTCTTCCAGGGCCAAAAGCCCTGTTCTGGGGTCTATCTTCACAAAGACGATATTGGGGGGAACGGAGAATTCCAGAACAGGAGTATCCTGTAGAGCTTCTTTCATAAATTCTGTCCACATAGGACAAGCTGCCACTGCTCCGCTCTGTCTTTCTCCCAGGGTTTGATTGTCGTCATATCCCACCCATACACCGGTCACTAGATTGGGGACAAACCCGATAAACCAGGCATCAGTAAATTCATTGGTTGTGCCAGTCTTTCCCGCTCTTGGACGACCTATACGTTTGGTATACCAACCGGTTCCTCTCTCGGCAACTTCTCTCAACAGGTAGGTCATAATGTAGGCAGTTTGTGCCGATAGAACTACTTCCTCCTCCGGGAAATTCTCTTCCAGGACATTTCCGCTAGCATCTTCCACTCGAATAATGGCGTAGGGCTTAGTTCTGATACCCTGGTTTGCCAGGATTCCATAAGCTGAAGTTATTTCCAGTGGTGTGAGTACTGATGAACCTAAGGCAAGAGATAGTGTCTTCTCCAGGGGACTGCTAATGCCCATTTTTTTAGCATAACTGGCTGCAGTAGTTGGTCTGATTCTGTCTAATATTTTTACCGCGCAGACATTGATGGAGTAGGCTAAAGCATCGCGAAGTAAAATACGTCCACGGAAAGTTCCTTCGTAGTTCTGGGGAATCCAGATGTTTTCAGGGTTTATATTTTTGACAATTTCCGGGTCTATATCGGAGAGGTCTGTAGTGTTGGAAAGAAGTTTCCAGTTTATTCCGTCATTGTAATAGGCAACTGGAGAATCCTCGATGGGATTTACTACTGTATACCCGGTGTCGATAGCAGCGGTATAAATAAAAGGTTTAAATGCACTTCCCGGTTGTCTTTTTGCCTGAACTGCTCTATTAAATTGACTTTCCTCAAACTCTCGACCTCCTACCATTACCCTAATCTGTCCTGTGGCAGGATGGAGAGCTACAATAGCACCCTGGACTCTTCTCTCCGCGACCTTTTCCGTTTCTTCTAATCCTGTCTGTGGTGGCTCTTTGCTCTCTCTCTTTTTTATCTCGTCGAACTCATCCAGTTTCTCTGCCAAAGCCTTTTCTGCAATTTTTTGCATTTTCAAGTCTAAAGTTGTGTAAATTTTCAGTCCACCTTTAAATAGAGCATAACTTCCATATTTTGGCTCCAATATTTGTCTTAGGTACTCCACGAAATAAGGACCTTGAGACTTCCTCAATTGATGTTTTTCGAATGGTAGTGGATAGTAATTGGTCTCTTTTTCCTCGTCGGGAGTAATGAATCCAGAGTCGACCATTCTATAGAGCACAGTGGCTCTCCGTCTGTAAGCGCGAGCAACATCCACAAAAGGGGAGTACCTGTTTGGCGCTCGCGGGAGTCCTGCCAAGAGAGCCGATTCTGCCAGATTTAACTCTTGGATGTCTTTTCCAAAATAGATACTGGCGGCTTCTTGAACTCCGTAGGCACCCTGGCCAAAATAGACTTGATTTAAATATAACTGTAAAAGTTCTTCTTTAGTATAATCTTTTTCTAACTGGATGGAGAGAAGTAATTCTTTTATCTTTCTTTTAATGGTTCTTTCCTTGGTTAAAAATAGGGCCTTGGATAGTTGCTGGGTTATAGTACTTCCCCCTTCCACAATTTGGCGGTGCTTCAGGTTGGCCAGCATAGCCCTGGCGATAGCATATAAGTCTGCTCCCCAGTGTTTGAAGAACCTCTGGTCTTCAACAGCAATAACAGCATTCTGGAGGTCTACGGGAATTTGGGATAGAGGGACCAGATCTCTTCTCTCTACAAAAAGCTCAGCAATAACTTCCCCATTGATATCGTAAATTTCAGTAATCAGGTTTGGTCTATACTCGTCAAGGGTATCAATACGAGGGAGTTCCTTTAGATAACGTCTCAAAGTTATTAAGGAGATTATTAAAATTCCTAAAAGAGAAGCAGAAAGTATCCATATAAATCTTTTATGAGATTTACTTTTTATCCGAATCATAGCGTCATCCTCAATGAATTATTATACCAAATTAAAAGAATTTGTAAAGATTTATGTTTTTATCTGGTCTCTGAAAAAGATTTTCTTTTAGTCTGTCATTGCGGGCCCAAAGGGCGTGGCAATCTCCTGACAAGTGATGAGATTGCTTCAGGACTTCGTCCTTCGCAATGACAGTTTGTATTAAGTCGCTTCGCTGTGTCGCAAAGACATTTAGAGGGGCTTTTTCAGAGACCTCTCCATTATACTTGACATCGCTATGTGATTGTGATAAAATCCCTAATAAAGGTTGAATTAAAGGAGGACATAAATGGAGGAAAAGAACGTATTAGAAAAGTTAGCGGAGATAAATCCACAGGCTGAGATATGGTGGGATTCTTCACCGTTAATCTACCAGAGCTGGGTGGAAGAGATGCTCAGGGAGGCAAAAGAAGAAGATAAAGAAATAATGAAAAGACAATTTACCAGACTCTATAATTCTGACAAACCTGAGGAGACGCTATTTAGAGGCGTGACTACGAATCCTCCTCTCTGCCTGAACGTGTTCAAAACTCACGGAGATTACTGGGCAGAATTTGTAGATGGACTTATTGAGAAGAATCCGGAAATAGATAAAGAGAACCTCTTCTGGATGACCTATAAGGAAATAGTTAAAAGAGGCGCCCAGATGTATTTAGGGGTTTTTGAAAAGTCGAATTATAAGTATGGATATATCTCAGCTCAAGTAGATCCCCGGGAGATATACAATGAGGAAAAGATGCTCGAGCAAGCCAAGGAACTGGCCAGCCTCAGTCCTAACGTTATGATTAAGATTCCTGGCTCAAAAGAGGGTTATAAAATTATCAAAGTGTTGACTTCAATGGGAATAGCTACCAATAATACTCTCGCCTTTACCATTCCCCAGTTTTTAGTTTGCGCCAATGCGGTGAAAGAGGGACTGGAGATTGCCAAAAAGAATGGCGTTGACCTCACCAGATGGAGGTCGGTCATAACTGATATGTCAGCAAGGTATGGAGATTTGGGAGGCCTGGCGAAAAAAGCTGAAGAGAAAGGGATTGAGCTTTCTGAGGCAGATGTCCGCTGGGCTGAACTGGCTATATTTAAAAAAGCCTACAAGCTCGTTAAAGAGAGAAACTATCCCAGTAAGATGCTCCTATGCTCCATGCGTATAAGTCCACCGATAAATGGGAAACCGATTGCTTCCTGGCATGTAGAGAAGCTGGCTGGGGCAGATATTGTGTACACCTGTCCGCCAAAATATATTAAAGGACTGATGAAAATTAGTGATAATATTAAGTTTAAAGACTCAATAGAAGAAGAACCGCCCAAAGAGGAGCTGGATAAACTTCTCCAGGTTCCTTATTTTGAGAAAGCCTATGCAGAAGATGGTCTTACACCGGAAGAGTTTAATACTCACGCAGCTGTTCTGGCAACAGCCGAAGAGTTTTCCAATGCTACCAGGGGAATGGTCGATTTCGTTAATCAACGGTTAGAAAAGAAGAAAACAAAATAGAGAAATTGAAACAAAAGAGGTCCTATGAAAAACCACAAACAGAATCTAAATGGTATTTTTCTTCCCATAAATACTCCTTTCCTGAAGGATGAGAGTATAGACTGGGATGGTCTTAAACGCAATATGGGCTTTTATGCTAAGTCCAAGGCCAGGGGCTTTTTGGTTTTGGGCAGTAATGGAGAGAACAAGTCTCTCGATGAGGATGAAAAGCTAAAAATACTGGAGACAGTTTTACAGTATAAGGCACCCCACCAGAAAGTGATAACCGCTTGCTTTGTAGAAAGTACCCGGCAGGCGCTCCGGTTTATCAACAAGGTTGAGTCTATGAAAATCGATTACTTTAATCTGCTTCCTCCTTTCTATTTCCGTAGCCGGATGACCGACGAGGTATTGGCAAAATATTTCACTGAATGCGCTGAAGGCTCCTCTATACCCATTTTGCTCTACAATGCGCCAAAGTTTTCTGGGATAGCTCTTTCGCCAGAATTGGTAGCCAAGCTTAGTCAACATAGAAATATAGCGGGGATAAAAGATAGCGCTTCCAGTGGTATCGAGAAGTTTATCGAGGCAGTTCCTGATGATTTTGTAGTGATGGCAGGGAGTATTGGCTTCTTGTTTCCAGCGGTTCTTTCCGGTGCCGTGGGAGGGGTGATTTCCATGGCCAACTATTTTCCAGATTTAACACACCAGCTCTACCTTTTGGGCAAAGAGAAAAATATAGAAGAAGGAGAGAAACTTCATCTCCGTCTTTCCGACCTCAATAAGAAGATTTCTGGTGCATACGGTGTTGCCGGCGTGAAGGCGGCAATGGATTTGATGGGACTTGTGGGCGGGCTTCCCAGAAAGCCTCTTCTGGGACTGAAAGAAACTGAGAAAGAGAAGTTAAGAAAAGACCTTGAGGAGGCAGGACTTTTAAAGGGAGATAACAGATGAGTCGACGAGGGGTTATACTGGCATTGGATATTGGCACAACAGGTTTTAAACTGGGACTTTTCGATCGGGAAGGGGAACTTATAGAGATGACAAATTGTTTCTATCCCATCAATGCCTATGATGGAGATAAAGCAGATTCTGACCCTGAAAGATGGTGGACAGGCTTCCTCGACTGTCATAAGCGCCTGAAGAGTTCACTGGAAGATGTTGAAGTTATGCCTATGGGTGTGACCACTCCCGGGGCAATGATTCTCGATAGAGAAGGTAATCCTTTAACTCCGGCAGTTCTTTTTATGGATAGGCGCTCTCCTAAACAAGCTCAGGAAATTCGAGATAAAATTGGGGAAGAAAGACTCCTGTCAGAAACAGCCAATCTTCCTGTTCCCGGAGGTTGTACTGCCTCTACCATTCTCTGGTGGAGAGATAACCTTCCTGAAGTCTATAAAAACGGGCACATTTTTGCTCATACTAATACCTTTTTTGGTCGTCGCTTAACCGGTAAATTCGGTATGGATGCTTCCACTGGCTCTTTGACTGCCCTGTTCAATACTACTAAACCCGAGAAAGGTTGGAATCTGGAGATTGTCAGAGAGCTGGGAATTCCTGAAGAAAAGTTGCCGCCCTTTGTTAATAGCTGGGAGGCGGTGGGGACTCTCGAGCCGGAGATGGCTAAGAAATTGAATCTCAAAGCAGGGATTCCGGTTCTGATGGGTGGAAATGATGTCGCCTGTGCCGATTTAAGCGTGGGATTGTCTGAACAGGGAAAGATAGTGGATATCCTGGGCACCTGTGAAATATTAACTACTTGCCTGGAGACTCCTATTGCTTCTCCCAGACACAATATTCGTTGCCACGTAATTCCTGGTCGCTGGATAACTATGTTCGTTCTAAATACAGGGGGAGAAGCATTTAAATGGTTTGCCAATGTATTTTGTCGGGATATGAGCTTAGATAGTTTCTTTAAAGATTTCTTACCGCAAGCTCTGAAAAAAGTCCTTGAGCGGGAGAAGGAGGGGGAAGTTTTAGACCTGCCCGGTTTTCTTCCTTATTTGTCCGGAGACAGGTATTCTGTGGAGAATATATGGGCTTCTATCACTAATCTCCATCTATCCCATAATCGTGAACATATCCTGGCGGGAATGGTCAAGACTTCCATGGAGTTAACCGGAGAGCATCTTAAACAGTTATCAAAGAAAGTTAAACTTTCCCAGGAATTGATTCTTACTGGCGGTGCTATTAATCCTGTTTTCATAGAAGCAAAGAAGCGCTGGATGGGAGATTTTAAATACGTCATAAAGGAACAATCTTCACTGCAGGGATGTGCTATCCTGGGCAAAATGTTCCTGGACGGTGCATTTAAAAAAGGATAATTTTACCCCGTTAGAAATTTTGCCATACACCTTTGTGTACAGGCATTTCTAACGGGGTTTACTTTTTTTATTGAATATGGTAAAATTAATATGGGAAAGAATAATTGGAAAAGGTGAAAATTATGTTTGGTCCCATTCTAAGAAAGATTTTTGGCAGTAAGGCTCAGAGAGACGTTAAGAGGCACGAGCCACTGGTGAAGCTGGTAATCTCTTTAGAACCTACAATAAGTAAGCTTTCTGATGAGGAATTGAGAGCCAAGACGGATGAGTTCAGGGGTCGAGTGAGCGAAAGGGCTAAGGAATATAGAGAAGAGTTGAAAAGGACAGAAGATATACTTAAGGAAGCCGTATCTCCAGAAGAAAGACTGAAAGCAAGAGAAGAATTGAAAAAGGTTAGAAATATGGTGCTGGAGGATGTTTTGCCTGAAGCCTTTGCTGTAGCCAGGGAAGTAGGCAAACGCACCCTGAATATGCGCCACTTTGATGTGCAGATTATGGGTGGAGTTGTTCTCCATGAGGGCAAAATTGCGGAAATGGCTACAGGTGAAGGAAAGACACTGGTGGCCACTCTGTCAATCTATTTAAACAGCCTGGGAGGATATAAGACTCATTTAGTTACGGTTAATGATTATTTAGCCAAAAGGGATGCTCAATGGATGGGACCAATTTATAACTCCCTGGGATTAACTGTGGGCTTAGTCCAGCACGATATGGCTCCATCTGAACGGCGAATGGCCTATAGTTGCGATGTCACTTATGTAACAAATAATGAACTCGGTTTCGACTATCTCAGGGATAATATGGCCCATTCTCTGGAAGAGTGCGTGTTGAGTAAGTTGGAGTACGCTATAGTTGATGAGGTGGATAGCATTTTAGTCGATGAGGCGAGAACTCCTCTAATTATTTCCGGACCTGCTGAGGAATCAACAAATAAATATTTTATCATCGACCGCCTTGTTCCTCAGCTGAAAGGAAAGTTTGTTACTGAACGAGAAGAGGTGGAGGCCAAATATAAGGGTTTGGATTTGGAGAAGGGTTACGACTACATGGTGGATGAAAAAGCGGGGACAGGTACCCTTACCGAACTGGGAGTAAAGAAGTGTGAGAGGATGTTGAGCATTGATAATCTTTACGATGATATACAGACCGAGTGGGTTCACCATATTAACCAGGCTTTGAGAGCGCATAATCTGTTCAAAAGAGATGTCCACTATATGGTAAAAGATGGTCAGGTAGTTATTGTGGATGAGTTCACCGGAAGGTTGATGCCTGGCAGAAGGTGGAGCGACGGGTTACACCAGGCAATTGAGGCTAAAGAGAACGTAAGGATAGCTGAAGAGAATCAAACCTTAGCTACAATCACCTTCCAGAACTTTTTCAAATTATATGACAAACTGGCTGGTATGACCGGAACAGCAGTTACAGAAGCAGAAGAATTCTGGAAGATTTACGGATTGGATGTAGTAGTTATTCCCCCCAACAAGCCTTTAGTAAGAACTAACTACCCTGACGTAATCTATAAAACAGAAAAGGAGAAATTTGCAGCTGTCGTTGGAGAAATTGAAGAACTCCACAAGGTCGGTCGTCCTGTATTGGTAGGAACGAGGTCGATCGAGAATAGCGAGAAGTTAAGTGAGATGCTCAAAAGAAGGGGTATTGCCCACAATGTGTTGAATGCTAAGTATCATGAACGAGAAGCGCAGATTATCACCCAGGCGGGAAGGAAAAGTGCAGTGACCATTGCCACCAATATGGCTGGCAGAGGAACAGATATTGTACTGGGCGGGAATCCCCCAGACCCTTCTGAACACAATGAAGTAGTTGAGTTAAGGGGTCTCCATATATTAGGAACTGAGAGGCACGAAGCACGCAGAATCGATAATCAACTGCGTGGTCGTGCTGGACGGCAAGGTGACCCCGGCTCTTCCCGATTCTATTTGGCTTTGGAAGACGAATTAATGAGACTTTTCGGCTCGGCTCGCATAGCTCAAGTAATGGATAGATTGGGATTGGAAGAGGGACAGGATATCCAGCACCCATTGATTACCCGGGCTATAGAGAGTGCTCAGAAAAAAGTAGAAGCGATGAACTTCGATATTAGAAAGCAGCTTCTGGAATATGACAATGTGATGAGTAAGAAGAGAGAAGTAGTCTACAAATGGAGGAGAGAAGTTTTAGAAGGAGCCAATCTTAAAGATGATACATTGTCTAGGTTAGAGGACCTTATCGATGATAAGCTTTTCCTCTATGCCCCTCCCAAGGTCTATCCTGAACAGTGGAATTGGGAAGCAATTTCTCAGTGGCTGAAGCGCTCCTTTAATATCTCTTTTTCAGTTTCCTCAGAAGATTTGAAACGGATGAAGCAGGAAACCTTGGGTCAGCTAATAGCTGAGCGAATTAAACAGGCATATGATGAGCGGGAAAGAGAAATGGGAGAAGAGATGATGCGCTTTATTGAAAGTATGGTTACTCTTCAGGTTGTGGACACACGTTGGAAAGAACATCTTTACGATATGGATAAATTACGAGAAGGAATAGGACTGCGTGCTTACGGACAGAAAGATCCACTTATTGAATATAAACGTGAGTCTGGGGAGGCCTTCGACGCTATGCAAGAGCGTATGAGAGAGGAGATTGCCGATTACGTCTTTAGAGTAAAAGTAGTGGCTGAACAGGCAAAGGCAAGAGTTGCCCCGGGAAGGGAAGTGGCTCAAAAGCCTCCCGCAGGTGTGGGAAAATATAGGGAGATGCCTGCTCGTGAAGCCGCGTCTTCTGCTTCCTCTATGCCCACGCCTTTTCCCAAACGTAGAAAGATTGGACGGAACGACCCCTGCCCTTGTGGTAGTGGGAAGAAATATAAAAAATGTTGCGGAAGATAACACAAAAAAGTGACAGACACTTTTTTGCAAATATTGTAGCTGCAGAGCGGAGCTCTGCATTGTAGGGGCGGCACTCCGTGGCCGCCCAAAGGAAGGGACGGCACAGAGTCCGTCCCCTACGAAAAGCAAAGCTTTCGCTTTGCTGCTACAGAGAATCGCGAAGTTCTGCTTCGCTACTCCAAAGACATTAAGAAAGATTAACGGAATGAATATGCGGTGGAGAAATTTAAGATTAGCTATTCTTTCGGGTATTTTGCTTGTTCTCATATTTCCAAAGTTCAATCTATCATTTTTGGCCTGGGTAGCCTTAGTTCCCCTTTTCCTGGCTCTGGAGGGTAGGAATTTAAGAGAGTCTTTTAATTTGGGATTTCTCGCTGGCTTGGTTTCTTTTATGGGGATTCTCTACTGGATTTTTCCCACTGTAGTTAGTAGCGGAGAATCGAAGTTATTGGGGTTGGTTTCGCTTCTAGCTCTCTCTTCTTACCTGGCAATATATTATGGTCTTTTCTGTCTAATCTTCAGGTATTTATCCCTGAAAATTACGCATTTCATATTGAGCTTACTCTTCGCTCCTGCCCTCTGGGTTTCACTGGAACTTTTGCGAGCATACTTTCTTTCCGGATTTCCCTGGGCTCTTTTAGGCTATTCTCAATGGAACTTCACTCCGATGATACAGATATCGGAATTTACCGGGGTCTACGGAGTTTCTTTCCTGATTGTGATGGTGAACATGGTTTTGACGCAAGCAGGACGCTCATTTGGGTTCTACAGAAGAGAGGGAGTGGTATCTAAGGCAAGAGTTAAAAGAACTGCATTGCTTTTGGCTCTAAGTGTGTTAGTGTTTTTGTCCTGTTTAGCCTATGGTTTGATTACTATATCGAGAGAATCTTTTACAGAGAGTGGGAATTTCCCGGAGGAAAAATTGATGACCAAAATCGCTTTACTTCAGGGGAATATAAATCAATATATGAAATGGGACAAAAAGTATGAACGAATGATTAAGGATACCTATGGTGAGTTAGTAAAGACGGCAGCAAAAGAGAATCCTCAATTAATTATCTGGCCAGAGACAGCATTGCCGGGATATCTTAAACGGGAAAGACAACTTCAGGAATGGGTAGAGAAGGTGGTTGGCCAAACCAATGCATACCATATTATTGGTAGTCCTGAATATCGGGAAGGCGCTTATTACAATGCAGCCTTCCTGATTTCACCCCAGGGAGAAATTTTAGGCGAGTATGATAAAATTCACCTCGTTCCTTTTGGTGAGATAATTCCTTTTCGGTCAATTCTTTCTCCCCTCATTGGTGTATTAAATGAAATGGGAGATTTTTCTCCCGGACGGGAGCGTAAGTTATTGAGGAGCCCTTTGGGGAGTTTTGCTGTGCTCATTTGTTGGGAAGGAATCTTTCCTCATCTCGTTCGCAAATTCGTAAAAGATGGGGCAGATTACTTGGCTAATATTACCAATGATGCCTGGTTTTTAAACACGGCTGCTCCCTTTCAACATTTTATTATGAGTATTTTTCGTGCTGTGGAGAATCGGGTGAGCATCATCCGCGTAGCTAATACAGGAGTTTCAGGATTTATCGATAAATATGGTAGAATAACTATGAAAACAGAAATCTTTAAGAAGGACTATCTAAATTCTTCTGTTTCCAGGAGAAATCAGCAAACTTTCTATACCAATTACGGCGATATTTTTGCTTACCTGTGCGTAGTCCTGAGTATCTCTTTTATTGCCTGGAGGAGGTTCAAGTGCTAAAAGATTTAAAGGACAAGTTGAAATTGATTACGGATTCTACGCAAAGACTAAGGAGGCATCTTTGAGATAGAAAAAAAAGAGAAAAAGATTAACGAGCTAAAGAGAGAAACCGAGAAAGCAGATTTCTGGAAAGAACGGGAAAAAGCACAAAAGGTGATGCAAGAATTGAATTCTCTTAAGAAATCTGTTAACACCTGGAAAGATTTAAATAATAAGAAGGATGAGATAGAAACACTCCTGGAGATGGCTAGGGAAGAGGAAAAGAAAGGCTGGGCAGACCGCCATTATGAGGCTACGGTAGTTGGAGAACTGGAAGAGAGAATTAAGGATATTGAGACGAGTATAGAGGCTTTGAGCCTGCAAACTAAAATGGCAGGAGAATCCGATAAGAATAATGCTATACTTACATTGCATTCCGGGGCTGGTGGCACAGAAGCCTGTGATTGGGTAGAGATGCTTTTTCGTATGTACAGGAGATGGGCTGAAAAGAAGAATTATAATGTTACAATTATAGACATACTTGCCGGCGAGGAAGCGGGGATTAAGAGGATTACCTCTATCATAGCAGGGGAATATGCCTATGGTTTTTTAAAGTCGGAAATGGGCATTCATCGGTTGGTTAGAATTTCACCTTTCGATGCAAATAAGCGTCGTCATACCAGCTTTGCTTCTTGTGATGTAATCCCGGAAATAAGTAGTGAGATAAGAGTAGAAATTAAGGAAAAGGACCTGAGAATCGATACATACCGCGCCTCTGGTCATGGCGGGCAGCATGTTAACAAGACCGATTCTGCAGTACGGATTACTCATATACCCAGTGGCATAGTTGTGCAATGTCAGAGTGACCGCTCCCAGCATAAAAATAAGGCTACGGCAATGAAGTTGTTGCGAGCAAAATTGTTCGAACTGGAACAGGAAAAGAAAAGAGCAACGAAAGAAGCTCATTACCAGAGATTAAACACTATTGCCTGGGGTAACCAGATTCGTTCTTACGTCTTCTGTCCTTATACCATGGTAAAAGACCATCGCACGAATTTAGAAATTGGAAATATAGAATCTGTAATGAATGGCGAAATCGACCCATTTATTGAAGCCTATCTTTCCCAGAAGGAGGAGTAATTGAATATGCGTTATCCAGCAATTGGTTTCTTTTGTGTAATCTTTCTGTTAGGCACGATTTTCACCAGTCCTGTCTCTGCTAAAAATGAAGCAAAAGAATTATACAAAGGAGCAGAAGAGAAGTATGACCTGGGAGAAGTGGACGAAGCTATTATTGATTTAGAAAAAGCTTTGGAGATTGATAGTAAATTTAAGAAGGCAGAAGAACTTCTACTTAAGATTTTAATTACCGTGAGTACTGAATATTATGCGGCAGACGACTATGAACGCGCTTTTCCTTATTTGACTAAGGCCTATGAGCTTGCTCCTGAAAATGCAAAAGTAAAATATATGTACGATATTGTTTCCCAGGAGTTAATAGCAAGGGAATCAGAGAAAAAAGCTGGAGAACTGGAGGTTCAAAAGAAGGCTGAACAGGAACGCCGGGAAGCAGAAGTTGAAGCCGAAGGAAAAGAAGAAGAGCTTCTGCAAAAAAAGAAGCAGGAGGAGGAAAAAAGAAGGCGGGAGCTGGAAGCTAAAAGAAGGAAGGAAGAAAAGAGAAATGAAGCCGAGTTTGAGGCAAAAATGAAATCAGAAAGTGGGGAGACGAAGAAAGCTCTTCTGGCGAGGGAAGAGGAGATAGAAAAAGCCACAAATAAATATGAGGAAACCCGTAAAAGATTAAGATGGACTATAGTTCTGGGAATTATTGGTATTTTAATATCTTCCCTGGTAGCCATTTTTCTTATATTCATTATTTTTAAATATAGTAACCGGAGATTTGAGAAAAGATGGAAGGAAGAACGCACCGGAGAGGATGAGTTTCGTCAGCGAGTGGAGAATCTACTCCTGGGAAACCAGGAGAGGACTTTAGAGCTATTAGAGAAGATGTCTGGGACACTTAGAGGAGAGACGAAAAAAGTAATTGTTGAAATGCCGGGTGGAGGACGGCAAATTATTACCGACATAAACCCGCATATTAGAGCAAGAGCAGATGGGGTGGAGTTGATTGAATCCACAGTGGACGATCCCAAGGTTGGAGAGAGGCTACTCAAGCCATTCTTGGAAGATAGGGATAGCCGGGTAAGAGCCAATGCAGGTAAGGCTCTATACAAGTATAATAAAGAAAAGGCTATGGTAGTGCTCACTGAGATGTGTAAGAGTAGTGACCAGTGGATGAGATTGAGTGGAGCCTGGGCTTTGGGTGAGATAGGTTCACAGAGTGCAGCAGAAATCTTGCTTTCTCTATTGCAAGATTCCTGGGAGTTCGTCAGGGAGAGAGCTGCCAAATCTTTAGAGAAGATACTAACTCAAAAGAAAAAAGAGATTGAAAGAACTCTATTAGAAAGAATTGAGTCTGTCCTTAAGGAACTTAAACAGAAAAAGTGACAGGTACTTTTTCTGGAGTAGCGAAACTTGTTTCGCGATAATAACGCAGAGCAAGCTCTGCTACTCCAGGGGAAAATGGGGACAGCGACCATTTTTCAAGGACTGTCCCATTCTCAGATTTTCTAATAAGACTTAAAGTGCTGTCTGCTTGAAAAAAATGGTCGCTGTCCCTATTTGTCCCTATTTTCCTATTTTCTAATTATTTGCTACTCCAGAATAGGTTCCGATTCATCGGGACAAGGTTTTTGTTTGACAGAGAAGAACTTTATGTAATATAATAAAAGTTTCGGAGGAAAAAGGAAATAACATTATGAATGAAATTAATAAGCTGATTTCCGAGAGAAAACAGAAATTGGAAGAGTTGCGCAAGTTAGGGGTCGATGTTTATCCTCGTAATTTCTCTATAACCCACGCTATCAGTCAGGTTAGAGAGAAATACGGAACGTTAAAAGCAGAGGAGAAAACTGAAGAGACTGTCTCTCTTGCCGGAAGAATTATGAGTCTACGGGGGATGGGTAAAGCCAGCTTTGCCCACATGAAAGATCAAACGGGGAAGTTACAGATTTACATTAGAGAAGATGTTTTAGGAGAACGCAATTATCAAATATTTAGAAAGTTTGACATTGGAGATTTAATTGGGGTCACTGGAAAAGTCTTTTCCACTAAGACAGGAGAGTTGTCTATTCAGGTAGAAGATTTAACCCTTTTAGCTAAGTCACTCAGGCCATTGCCTGAAAAATGGCATGGGCTTAAAGACATCGAAACTCGTTATCGCCAGAGATATATAGATTTGGTGGTCAATGAACAAGTAAAAGATGTTTTCTGTACGCGCAGTTTGATTATTAAGGGGATAAGAAAATTTCTGGATAACCTGGGATTTCTGGAAGTGGAAACACCTATGATGCAATCAATTGTAGGCGGGGCAATAGCTAAACCTTTCCTTACGCATCATCAAGCATTGGATATGGAGCTTTATTTACGAATCTCACCGGAACTCTTTTTGAAGCGCTTAGTGGTGGGAGGACTGGAGAAGGTTTATGAAGTAAACAGAAGTTTCAGGAATGAAGGGGTTTCCACCAGACACAATCCAGAATTCACTATGCTGGAAGTATATCAGGCTTATTCAGATTATAATGGGATGATGGACCTTTGCCAGAAAATGATTCTGTCTATTGCCAAAGAAGTTCTGGGGAAGGAGGACTTCGTCTATCAGGAAAACAAAATTAGCTTGGGAAAAATTCCCTGGCAAAGGTTTTCCCTGTATGAATTGTTGAAGGAACATACGGGGCTTGACTTTACAAATATTCACGGGTTATCTGAAATGAGAAAGGCAGCCGACAGATTAAATGTAAAATATAAGAAGGATAGTCCCAAACACAAAATTCTTGACCATATTTTTGAATCTTATGTGCAAAAGAAGCTAATACAACCAACATTTGTACTCGATTATCCCGCTGAATTTTCCCCTTTGGCTAAGGCAAAGGAGGATAATCCTGAATTAGTGGAACGGTTTGAGCTGTTCATAGGGGGAGAAGAATTGGCAAATGCTTATTCCGAGCTGAACGATCCTGTAGAGCAGCGAAGAAGAATGGAAAAACAGGTTGAGGAGAAAGACATTGGGGAGGGAAGAGAAGCCGAAGTCGATGAGGACTATCTGCGTGCCCTGGAATATGGTCTGCCACCCTGCGGGGGTTTGGGCATAGGGGTAGACCGCCTGGTTATGGTGTTTACCAATTCCAATTCTATTCGGGACGTAATTCTTTTTCCCCAGATGAGAAAAGAGGCGGAATAGAGCCCAACAGGCCTGGTAGCCGCTCCGATTTATCGGAGCGAATATGAACGCACATGGGTAGCCGCAGGCTTCAGCCTGCGGATATGAACGCAAGCTAAAGCTTGCGACTACCATAAGAGCAGAAGAATGGGATATGAACTTTTTATTAGTTGGAGATATTTAAAAGCTAAACGGAAGCAGATTTTTATTTCCGTTATTAGCTTGATTTCTATTAGCGGCATAGCCCTGGGTGTTGCTGCGCTGATTATTACTCTCTCGGTGATGAATGGATTCAGGAATGATTTGCGCGAGAAAATCATAGGAATGAGTTCGCACGTTGTGGTTCTGGACCAGAGAAATATGGGATTGGAAGAACCGAATATAGTTCAAAAAAAGGTAGAGAAAATAGAATCGGTAGTAGCTGTTGCTCCTTTTGTTTATGGGCAGGCAATATTGAGGAATGGCGATAGAACCTCGGGAGCTGTGATCAAAGGAATTTTCCCGAAAGAGACAAAAAATATTGCCAGTCTCCTGACACATTTAAAGGAAGGAAACCTCGATTATCTTGAATTTCCTTTAAAGAAAAATGACAGCTCCCAGGGTAAGATTCTCCCCAAGAACCTGGGTAAGTCCGAAAAGGGCATTGTTATGGGAGAGGTATTGGCTAAGAATTTGAATCTCTCTTTGGGAATGAATGTGCTTTTGATTTCTCCCATGGATATGGCCACGCAGTTGGGAATGATTCCCAGAATGGAGAAGTTTCGGTTAGTGGGGATATTCGACTCAGGAATGTATGAATACGATGCAAACCTTGCCTATATTTTCTTCCCTGTAGCTCAAAAGTTGTTTAACCTGGGAGAAAGAGCTACGGGGCTGGAAGTTAAAATTGATAATATCTTCAAAGCAAATAATGTCGCAGCCCTGATTCAAAAAGAACTGGGTTACCCTTATTGGGCGAGGAGCTGGATGGTAACCCATAGAAACCTGTTTGCCGCCTTGAAACTGGAGAAGGTAACGATGTTCATTATTCTGGTTTTGATTGTTCTGGTAGCAGCTTTCAACATTATTTCCACTCTGATGATGATGACTATGGAGAAGACTAAGGATATTGGCATACTTAAAGCAATGGGTGTTGCAAGAAGAAGTGTCCTCAAAATCTTTCTTTTTGAGGGATTGATTATAGGTGTAATGGGCACACTTATTGGGGCAGTAGTGGGTTATATTGCCTGTCGTCTTTTGGGAAAATACCAATTCGTAAAATTGCCTCAGGATGTCTACTATATAAGTAGTTTACCAGTGCATATACAGAGAAGTGATTTCATATATATTATTTTAGGAGTGATATTGATATCTTTGATGGCGGCAATTTACCCTGCCTATAAGGCATCTCGTCTGGATCCTTGCGAGGCGATTAGATACGGGTGAGGGGAAGGCTAAAGAGTGCATAACCAGAGACCATTCTTAGAAGCTAAAAATCTAAACAAGAGTTATTACCAGGATGAAATTGAGGTTAGAGCACTTGTGGAAATTAATCTAAAGATAATGGAGAAGGAAGTAGTGGCGATTTTTGGTCCCTCGGGTGCTGGAAAGAGCACTTTGCTCCACATTCTTGGTGCCTTAGATCGTCCAACCAAAGGGGAGGTTATTTTTCAAGATAGTAATATTACTACCTTATCCGATAATGAACTTGCCCGGTTGCGAAACAGAGAGGTTGGTTTTATTTTTCAGTTTCACCATCTTCTGCCTGAGTTTACTGCACTGGAAAATGTGATGATGCCTCTCCTGATAGCTCAAAGCTCTTCTGGTAAGGATAGGGTCAGTAGTTTTCCCTCGGGGAAAATGAAACAGATAAGGGAAAAAATCGAAGAGGAATCTTTAAGAATCTTGACTGAGGTGGGTTTAAAAGATAGAATAAATCACAGCCCGTCCGAGTTATCAGTAGGTGAGCAGCAGCGAGTAGCTGTAGCGCGGGCGTTAATCAATAGTCCCCAAGCAATTTTAGCTGACGAACCAACGGGAAATCTGGATAGAAAGACAGGAGACTCAGTCTTTGAGCTCCTTTTAGAACTGAATCAGGAAAGGGGAAAGGTATTAGTAATTGTTACCCATAATGAGGTGTTGGTGGAGAGGATAGCGAGTTTACACTCTGGGAAAATTATCCATTTACGCGATGGCAAAATAATAAATTAATACAAAAAGGAGGGTTAATGGCACAGAAAATCTATCTGAATGGCAAATTGGTTCCTCGAGAAGATGCCAGGATTTCTGTTTTCGACCATGGACTGCTATACGGAGATGGGGTCTTTGAGGGAATTCGGGCATACGATGGTCGTGTATTTAGATTATCTCAACACCTGGACCGCCTCTACGATTCAGCCAGAGCAATTGCACTTAAAATTCCTTTGACCAAGAAAGAGATAGAAGAAGCTGTAATTCAGACTTTAAGAGCAAATAGTTTAAAAAGTGGTTATATCCGCTTGGTGGTGACCAGGGGAGAAGGTGATCTGGGTCTTGACCCCAGGAATTGTGGAAAGCCGGCGGTGTTCATTATAGCAGATAAGATCGAGCTTTATCCTGAAGAGTGGTATAAGAAAGGTTTAGAATTGGTTACTGTGGCCACAAAGAGAAATATTTCCGAAGCAATAGATCCAGGGATAAAATCGCTGAATTATCTTAATAACATTTTGGCAAAGATTGAAGCAGGCTTGCAAAATATGCCTGAGGCTGTAATGCTTAACAAAGATGGCTACGTTGCAGAATGTACTGGAGATAATATCTTCATTGTGGAAGAGAATGTGTTAATTACTCCTCCTTTTTATGTGGGTGTACTTGCCGGTATCACCCGTCAAACAGTAATCGAACTGGCAAGAGAAAAATTAGACCTTCTGGTGAAGGAGGAAGTGTTTACCCGATTCCATCTGTACACTGCAGATGAGTGTTTCTTGACTGGCACAGCTGCAGAAGTGATTCCTGTAGTTAAGATTGACGGTCGAAAGATAGCGGAGGGAAAACCAGGAAAGATTACCACAAGACTCATCAAAGAATTTCGGGATTTAACGAAAAAAGAAGGCACGAAAACATAATAGACAGTAGACACTGGATTTGGCACTTTGGAGTCCTCCCGAAAGGGAGGTTGGAGTGTCAAGCGAAAGCTTGACCCAGTGAAACTCTCGTTTCACACTCCAGTTAGGGTGACGAAAAATGGCACTCTGAAGAGTGCCCGACCAAATGGCACCGTAAACGGTGCCCGACCAGGTTAGGAGATAGCTTATGCTTTGTGATGAGTGTAAAAAGAACGAGGCTATAATACATTTTACTCAGATTCTCAATAATAAAGTAACTAAATTTCATCTCTGTCAGGAGTGTGCTAAAGAAAAGGGAGTGGTGTTCCCTTCTCTGGATGAGGCGCTTTTCGAGGGCCCCCATCTTGCTTTAGCTTCCCTTTTGGCTGGACTTAGTGATATTGGCGTTCCCTATGCTCTGGAGAAGCCAAAAGTAGTCAGAAAGTGCCCCAACTGTAAGGCAACCTACGACGATTTCAGGGAATCGGGCAGGTTGGGCTGTTCTGAATGTTATCGAACTTTTAAGAAGGAGCTTCTGCCCCTGTTGAGAAGGCTCCACGGTTCAGTCCAACACACAGGCAAAGTTCCCCTGCAAAAAGTCAGAGTAGGCAAAAAAGGTAAAGAGATAATGGAACTGCGCAGAGAATTACAGAAGGTAATAGAGAAAGAGGAATATGAAAAGGCAGCAGTAATAAGGGATAGGATAAAAGAATTAGAAAAGAAAAAATAATGCAACTGCAAAATATGCTCAAACAAAAAATCGGGTGGTTAGAAAGTAAAGAGAAATCTCCGGGAATTGCAATTTCTTCACGGGTCAGGCTGGCGCGGAATCTGAACAGAGTCCCCTTTCCTCAGAAGGCTACCAGGAGAGAGCAGGAGGGGTCTTTTGAGAAAATTAAGGGTGCTTGTGAAGAGATTGCATATTTTAAGGGAGCTCCCATCCTCAATTTGCAAGAGTTCGACAGGGTGGATAGGCAGTTTTTGTTAGAAAGGCATTTGATTAGTTATGAGCATTCTCGAGGAGATGGGGTCAGAGGATTAGTTATCGGGGACAGGGAACTTCTCAGCCTGATGATAAACGAAGAAGACCACCTGCGGCTTCAGGGAATACAATCGGGGTTAGAGCTACAGCAGGCCTGGGATATTTTGAAGCAAATTGATGAACAGATGGATAAGAAACTCGATTATGCCTTCTCTCCTGAGATAGGCTATCTGACTGCCTGCCCGACGAATACAGGAACCGGGATGAGGGCTTCTGTGTTTATGCACTTACCTGCTTTGGTGATGAATGAAGAGATAAATAAGGTGTTGCAGGCGTTAAACAAGATTGGAATGGTCGCTCGAGGACTTTATGGAGAAGGAACTAAGGTGATGGGAGACCTGTTCCAGATTTCCAACCAGGTTACTTTAGGCCCTAATGAAGAGGGAATAATTGACAATTTGGAAAGAGTCGTAAAACAAGTTATCGATTACGAAATCAAAGGAAGAAAGACTCTGTTTAAAGAAAGTAAAGAAAAGATAATGGATGTGGTTTATCGTGCTTATGGAGTCCTGGTTAATGCCCGGCGGATAAGTTTTGCGGAGACGATGGAGTTTCTATCAAAAGTGAGATTGGGCATATATTTTGACATGAGCTTAGATACTAAATTGGATATATTGAATGAACTCACTATCTTGACTCAGCCGGCTCATTTACAGGAGTCGGTGGGTAAGGAGCTCGCGCCATCTAAACGGGATTTTATCCGCGCAGAGATGATTAGAGAAAAATTGAAAAGGAGAAAATAATCCCCCTCACCCTGGGAAAAAGGGCTGGTCACCTTTTTGGAAGGAGGTAAGTTAAATGTTAAATAGATTTACTCAAAGGGCGCAGAAGGCTATTCTCTTAGCCCAACGGGAGGCAAAGAGACTGAATCACGATTATCTGGGCACTGAACATATCCTTTTAGGACTAATAGCCTTGGGAGAAGGCGTTGCTGCACAGGTGCTTCAGGACTTGGGAATCGATTTGAAAAAGGTGAGAAGAGAAGTGGACAAGACGGTAGGAACTGGAGACAACATTCTCCTGGTAGGAGAGGTGCCTTTTACTCCCAGAGCAAAAAAGGTTCTGGAATTGGCTATCCAGGAAGCACAGGATATGGGTCACAATTATGTGGGGACAGAACATCTGCTTTTAGGGCTAATCAGGGAAGAAGAAGGAGTGGCAGCTAAGGTTCTGGAGGGTCTGGGAGCAAGTTTAGAATTGGTAAGAGGGCAAATTATAAATCTCCTGGGTGAAGCTACTCCTCACGGAGCGCCCGGTAAAGAGAAGAGGAGAACTAAGACTCCTACCCTGGATGCTTATGGACGGGATTTAACGATATTTGCCAGTGAAGGAAAGCTCGATCCAGTAATTGGCAGGGGAACGGAGATCCAGAGATTAATCCAGATACTTTGCCGGCGCACCAAAAATAATCCAGTGATGATTGGCGATCCCGGCGTGGGTAAAACTGCTATCGTTGAGGGACTGGCACAGAAAATCTCTGACAAGAACGTACCGGAAATTCTATTGAATAAGAGAGTATTGATTCTCGATTTGGCTGGAGTTGTAGCCGGCACCAAATACCGGGGTGAATTCGAACAAAGACTAAAGCAAATAATAGATGAGATTCGCCGGTCTGAGGGCAACGTGATTCTGTTCATTGATGAACTTCATACGGTGGTGGGAGCTGGGGCTGCTGAAGGGGCAATAGATGCCTCCAATATGTTGAAACCAGCACTGGCAAGAGGAGAACTGCAATGTATCGGCGCTACTACTCTGGATGAGTATCGTAAATACATCGAGCACGACGCTGCTCTGGCAAGACGTTTTCAACCGGTGACTATTGACCCTCCCACGGTGGAGGAGACCATTGACATTTTGAAAGGGTTAAGGGATAGATACGAAGCCCACCATAGAGTTAAGATTACTGACGAAGCCCTCCATGCTGCGGCTACATTATCTCAAAGGTTCATTTCCAATCGCTTTCTGCCAGACAAGGCAATCGATTTAATTGATGAGGCTGGCTCGCGAGTAAGGCTTCAGACTACCACAAAACCTCCCGACTTAAAAGAAATTGAGAAAAAGTTAGAATCTGTAAATAAGGAGAAGAAGGCAGCCATTGCTTCCCAGGAGTTTGAAAAAGCTGCCAGGTTGCGCGATGAAGAGAAAAAGATTGAACAGGAACTGCAACAGACAAAAAAGTCCTGGGAGCAGAGAAAGGATAAGAAGGAAGGGACTGTAGTAGAAGAAGATATTGCTCATATTGTCTCTGAATGGACGGGGATTCCTGTGGTTAAGTTGACTGAGGAGGAAACGGAAAAACTCCTGCACATGGAAGAGGCTTTACACAAACGAGTTATTGCTCAGGATGAAGCAATAAAGGTTATTTCTCAAGCAGTGCGTCGTTCTCGTACAGGATTGAAAGATATTACTCGTCCTACTGGTTCGTTCATCTTCCTCGGGCCCACTGGGGTAGGAAAGACTGAATTGGCCAGAGCCTTGGCTGAGTTTATGTTTGGTGATGAAGAATCGATGGTGAGGTTGGATATGTCCGAGTATATGGAGAAGTTCAACGTTTCCAGGCTTGTCGGGGCTCCCCCAGGATATGTGGGTTATGAGGAAGGTGGTCAGCTTACGGAAAAGGTTCGCAGGAAGCCCTATTCGGTGATACTTCTGGATGAGATTGAGAAAGCTCATCCGGATGTGTTCAACATATTACTGCAAATTTTCGATTCCGGGCAGTTAACCGATAACCTAGGTCATAAGGTAGATTTTAAGAATACTGTAATCATTATGACTTCGAATATTGGAGCCAGAGAGATAATCGGGGGTAAGACCTTGGGATTTTTGACTACCCAGGAAGTGGAACAGAGTTACAAGAGTATGAAGAAGAAAGTTCTGGATGAGATGAAGAAGGTTTTTCGCCCGGAATTTCTGAATCGAATAGATGAAGCTATAGTTTTTCATCCACTGAGCAAAGAAGATGTGAGAAGTATTGTCGATTTAATGCTTGAAAAAGTAACTCAGAGATTATCGGAGCAAGAGCTCACTCTTAAAGTTACTGATGGGGCTAAAGACTTTCTTGTGGAAAAGGGCTTTGACCCCCAGTTTGGTGCACGTCCTCTCAGGAGAGCAATTCAGAGATACCTTGAGGATCCTCTGGCTCAAGAAATCTTAGCTAAGAAAATAAAACCCCAGGCAAAGATCACTGCCGATTTTCAAGACGGCAAAATAGTATTTAAACTGTCAGGCTCCTAACAGATGTCATTGCGGCTGTGTCATAATTAGATTTTTTGTTTGGTAGCCGCAACCTTCAGGTTGCGTTCTCGACGGGGAAATTGCGCAGGCTAAAGCCTGCGACTACCAAAATTAGGGTTACGACACAGCCTCATTGCGAGGAGCCCCGCACAACAAATGTGCGGGACGACGAAGCAATCTCGAGATTGCTTCAGGACTTTGTTCTTCGCAATGACACTGCGTGTCAGCATATTTCTCCGATCCTATCGGGGGTTTTTCTCCTATAAAAACCTGCCTTTTTGAAGAATTCCTATCTTTTCTTTCCAGA
>DATKVN010000007.1 GCA_035530055.1 bacterium
TCTGGAAAGAAAAGATAGGAATTCTTCAAAAAGGCAGGTTTTTATAGGAGAAAAACCCCCGATAGGATCGGAGAAATATGCTGACACGCAGTGTCATTGCGAAGAACAAAGTCCTGAAGCAATCTCGAGATTGCTTCGTCGCTCTGCTCCCCGCAATGAGGCTGTGTCGTAACCCTAATTTTGGTAGTCGCAGGCTTTAGCCTGCGCAATTTCCCCATCGAGAACGCAACCTGAAGGTTGCGGCTACCAAACAAAAAATCTAATTATGACACAGCCTCAATGGCACTATGACATATTTATTAGTAGTTTAAAATTAAGTAGGAAAATAGGCCATTTTTAGAGCTTTTGCTGTAAAAATAGCGCAATTTTTTCTGTGTTTTTTTCACGTTGACAAATACCAATTTGTGTGTTATACTTGTATTAGAAAATGGGTATTCGATAAAGGCAAACTTCGAGAAATCGGAGGACGCAAAGCCACGGGGCTAAAGACCGGGGAGAGGTCTATGCTAGCTGGTTGCCGAAAATACCGATCTATGCAAGCCGGGTTGCCGAAAAACTCTAAAAGAGTAGGCAAGCCGGTTTTTCTATTTGAGGGGTAGTAATGAAGAAAATCCTTATACCATTTTTAATTGGTTGTTTCCTGATAATGGGTTTATCTATTTTTACTACTTTTGCTGAAGCCGACACAGCTGTGGTGCTTGGCGAGCCTATAGATACCCCTATAGGAGAGGAACCTCCGCAAGAAGAGCCTCCACAAGAAGAGCCTCCACAAGAAGAACCTCCACCTCCACCTGAACCTGAACCCATATCAGCAACAGTGAATATAACCCCAAAGACTGTAAACCTTAAGAGTATGGGCAACTTTATTACTGCATCTATTGAATTGCCGGATGGGTTTAATGTCAATCAGATTGATGGAAATACCGTACAAATCTCGGCAATTGATGGAGATGCCATAGAAGCGATATCTGCAGATAAAACGAGGGTGGAAGAGATAGAAAGCGACAATTGTTTATTAGCGAAGTTTGAGAGAAGAGATTTAATAAATGTTCTTAGTCCTGGAGATGAGGTTAACATAGCCATTGAAGGATTGCTTACAAGTGGAGAAAAGTTCACTGGAGTCGATACCATAAGAGTTATTGAACCGGGAAATCGGTCTCATGTGAACGCCAGAGAAAAGACGTTTATTTTCCGTTTAGGTAAGCACTTATCTTCCGATTCCAGAATTGTAAAGGCACTGCTGTGGATGAATTACCGAAAGAAAGATTGGAAAATTAAATTATGGCTGAGGAAATTTTTAAATGGCAAGTGGTCGAGATTGCTCGAGCAGCATAGATTTGGTAAACACTATTTCTTGCCTATTACTGAAGGCGATGGCTATGAATGGGATTTTACCGAAATTGTAAAGGAAAATTGGGCCAAGGGAATCTACTATGTTACGATTTTTATAGATTATGATACGCAATTTGCCAATGGCTATCCTGCACTCATCGTCACGTATGAAGGTTCAAGCACCCTTGAGGAAACTGCTATAGAGGAACAAAGCCTCAAGCCAATTGCTCCCAGATTTATCGTTCCTAAAGGAAGAAATCTTGTGAAACTTTTCTTCAGGAATGAAGATATTCTAGGGATGGATACAGAAAATATCGTAATCTGTGGATGGAATGAAACAACGTCCCAATGGGAAGTTATGCCAGATTCCACATTGAACCTGGTAGAACAAAGCGTCACTACGAAAAGGACAGGGTATTGTCTGTATCAGATTATGTGCGTTTCATCATCTTCATCTGGACAGCCTAATGATGAAGGAGATCCAGGCGAGTCTTCCAAAAGTTCTTTAGGACAGAATTATCCAAATCCGTTCAATCCATCAACAACAATAAACTACACTATTTCTCAGGATTGCCATGTTACCCTAAAACTATACAACATTTGTGGACAGTTGGTAGCGACCATCATCGATGAGTATCAGTGGGCTGGACCTCACTCAAAACATTTTGATGGTGGTGATAGACTTTCGCGTGGTATTTATCACTATCAGTTAAAAGCAGGTGATTTTGTCGATACCAAAAGAATGGTTATTCTGAAATGACATACATTGCCTCTCGGTATGTAAAGTCTGCTATATAGTATATCATACCGAGAGGTCTTATTATTTATGAGCCCTGTGAATGAGACATCCCGCAGACTGCGAATTTTAACGCAAGCTAAAGCTTGCGACTACCAGATCAGGAAAATGATTAAATTAACTTTTAAAATTTTATTTTTGATTTTTCTCTTCTGTTTATTCAGAACGGATGCCTACCCTATCCATACAGGCGCTGATTTCCTAAAGTTTGGAATAGGCGCCAGACCCTCAGCAATGGGAGAAGCTTCTGTTTCCCTCCATTCTGATGTAACTTCTGCCTATTGGAACCCTGCAGGTTTAGCAAAAATAAAAACGGTCCAATGCGGAGCAATGTACAGTGAGGCGGTAAAGGACGCTTTCCTTAACTTTTTTGGTTTAGCAGTTCCAGTAAAAGGATGGGGAACTTATGAGGTAAGTGGGGTGTTATTGTTTAATACCCCTATCCCGGTAACAGATGCCGATGGTAACACGTTAGGGAATCTGAAATGGACAGATTGGGCATTTACATTGTCCTATGGGAAAGAGGCTATAAGAAACCTTTCTCTGGGTCTTGGATTTAAGGTCATTCACCGAAAAGAAAGTGACCCTTTTTTTGGAACTACCAAAGGAACAGCGTATTCTGGAGATTTTGGTTTCATTTATGAATTTCCTTTTACAAAGGGATTAAATCTGGGATGTTCTCTTTTAAATGTAGGAACCAAGCTCCAGATGGAAGGAGAAATCAAAAAGGATGATTTACCAAGAACAATAAGATTAGGTCTTTCTTACAATAGAGATCCCTGGATTATCACCAGTGATATTAACAAAGTTCTTGATGACCAATGGCATATACATATTGGAGGAGAACACAAATTCAAAGATAACATTTTCATACGATTTGGTTACTATGAAAAGGCAGGCAATATTAAAGGAGTAACCTACGGAATGGGGATTAAACTTAAGAATTATCAATTTGACTGGGCGAATGTGCCTGCAGGTGAATTGATAGGTTATACCCGGGATAACAAAATTTCAATAATCATTCATTTTTAGAACATTGGAGTGTGAAATGAAAGTTTCACTGAGTCAAGCTTTCGCTTGACACTCCACCTCCCTTTGGGGAGGAGTCCAAAAAGATTTATCATTCTGTTTTTGGTAAAGTGAAATAGAACGTACTTCCTTCTCCTAATTTGCTTTCTGCCCAGATTTTCCCACCATGAGCTTCTACGAGTCGTTTTGCCAGTGGCAGTCCCAATCCTATCCCCTCTACCTTGCCAGTAAAATATTCTTCTACCTGATAGAACTTTTGAAATACTTTTTCATGTTCTTCAGAAGGAATACCTGGTCCATTATCGGCTATTTCCATTTGAATAAACTTATCATCCAGAGAACGTCCGCTAATTTTTACCTTTTTTCCCTTCTTATCATTAAACTTTATCGCATTTTCCACTAAGTTTTCAATGACATTCTGGATTTTCAACTTATCTACATAAACCTGGCCAATATCATCCAACTTACTATCAATCTCTACTTCTGCCTGATTAACCTTAATGAGAGTATCTATCATTTCCAATGTAGTCTCTACAAGAGATTTTACATTCACTTTTTCTCTTTCCATTTCTAAATATTCGCGCTCAAGCAAGGTAAACATAAGTAGTTTATCTACGTGACTGGAAAGAATCAGTCCTTCCCTTTCTATCACTCCCAGAACCTCTTTTTCCGACTCGCCTAATACTTTCATTTTTTCCTGAAGAAAAGGAAGGTACCCAAGAATGGTTGTCAGGGGATTTCTCAGTTTGTGAGAAATAAGGTTAAGGAAATTTCTCTTTACCATTTCCTCTTTCCTTTCGTCAGTAACATTGCGCAGGACCATAATCTGGCCCAATAATTTTCCCTCTTCATTCCTGATTTTGGTTGCTACAACAGAAAGAAAAAGAGCCTTTCCTTTCGTTCTTACCAGGTCAAAATTGATCACTTTTTCTTCTTTCTTTTCCAGTTCTCTCCAGGTAATTGAAGGTTGAAAATCAGAAATGAATCCAAGAAGGTTATTCCCCAGACACTCTTCTCTTTTTACATTTAACAGTTTTTCTGTTGATGAATTAAACATAATTATATTCAGTTGAGCATCGGTAATAATGGCGCCATCTTCCATTCCCCTAAAAACAGCCTCAATCTTTTCCTTCTCTTGTTGCAGGGTGCTGAAAAGGTACGCATTATCAATAGCAATTGCTGACTGGGCTGCAAATATGGATAAAAGGTCGACATCCTTTTTGGTAAATACGTCTTTTTTTTCTGTTCTATGCACATTGATTATACCGAATAACTTATCTTTTCTCAGTAAGGGGATGGTTATTCCTGAGTGTATCCCGTCAAACTGCTCAAGATTGCAAAATCGTGGGTCCTCCTTTATACTTCCGTCAATCTTCACAATCTCACTTTTCTCGGCTGCATACCCGGCTACCCTTTCTCCAATATTGAGTTTCCTCCCTATAACCATATCTTCCCTTCTCCCTGAGGCTGCTTTTACTATGAGTTTTCCTGTTTCTTTATCAAATAACATTATAGACCCGCCGTCTGCCCCTAAGGTATCAGTGGCTAATTTTATAATGCGGGAGAGCAGTTGGTCTAAATCCATAAGTGAACCTATTGCCTTACTTACTTCATAGAGGTTCACCACTTCTTTTAATTCATCGACCTCCCGGGCAAGCCTTTGCTTCTCCAGACATCTATTAATCAGTAAACCCAGTTCGTCAATCTTAAATGGCTTTGTAATATAATCGTAAGCTCCTAATTTCATCGCTTCCACTGCATTTTCGATGGTCCCATAGGCAGTCATTATAATTACATCGGATTGGGGGTATTCTTTTCTTACCTCTTTTAACACTCCAATTCCGTCAATGCCAGGCATCATTAAATCTGTGAGGATAATCTGATAATTATCCTGTTTAAGTAGTTCAAGACACTCTTTTCCACTTTTACTTTCACCCACATTGTACTTATTCATATTCAAATATTCCACACAGGCTTCTCTAATATTAGGGTCATCATCAACAACTAAAATCCGTTCACCCGCCATACCACCTCTCCCTTCAACATTTTAAACTTTAACACATCTTTCCGCTAAAGCGGAAGTTGGAGTAGCAGCACCGCTTGCGGTGCGTTAGGAGTAGCAGAGCTTGCTCTGCGATAACTAATCGCAAGACAAGTCTCGCTACTCCAGCTCTGCGCCCACCAATCGCGAAACAAGTTTCGCTACTCCTAACAAAACTATGCCCTACGTTGTTTGTTTTGGCAGGGTAAAATAAAAAGTTGAACCTTTGTCCACCTCTGATTCTACCCAGATTTTTCCTCCCTGAGCCTCAACAAGGGATTTCACAATCGCCAAACCTAAACCAGTCCCTCTTGGTCCTTTTACTCTTTCTCTTATCTCTTTAACTTGTTCAAATTTATCGAAAATCTTCCCTATCTGCTCCGGCGGAATACCTATTCCTGTATCGCTAATACTCACTTGAAAATGCTCTTTTTCATCTTGGATGTTAACTGATATCTTTCCTTTTTCCGGGGTAAACTTTACCGAATTGCTGAGAATATTGGTGATAATCTGCCGGGTTCTATCCCCGTCAACAAAGACTAAAGGCAAGTTGTCTGGAATATTCATTGCTATTTCAATATCTTTTTCATCAGCCTGAGGTTTTATAAGCTCTGCTATTTCTGAAACTATTGGAAGAATTTCTAGAGGCTCCTTTTTTATCTCCATCTTACCCCGTTCAATCTTTGCCATATCTAACAGGTCATCAATAAATCGGGAAAGGCGCTTGCTACTCCTTTCCATAATTTTCAAGAACTTTTTTGCTTTCTCGGTTAACTCGCCCGCTGCCCCTTCCAAAAAGAGGTCAACATACATAATTAGTGAAGTTAATGGTGACTTTAACTCATGAGTAACGCTGGCAAGGAAGTCTTTTTTCAATTGGTCAATTTCTTTTAGTTGGCTGGACATCTTGTTAAGGTCTCTGGCTAAACTTTCAAGTTCATCATTGCTTTTGACTACAATTGTAGTATCAAGTTTTCCCTGACCGATTAATTCTGCTCCTTTTGCCATCTGTTTAATTGGTCTGGTCATCATCTGAGCAAGAATTATGGCCCCAATAAAACCGATGATTAAAACTACTATTGCTACACCAAAAATTCTTCTACGGGTTTCTCTTAAGGTTTCCTCTACTATTTCGTGTAAACTATCCCGAGAAAACCCAATGCGAGCAATCCCCATTTTGTTCTGGTCAATAAAAATAGGTAAAGCAATGTCTAATATGTTTTGTTTTTCCTTATCAACATACGATTGAGTAACAAGTTCATCTGATGAACGGGCTTTTATTGCAATAGTATCATTGGCAATGGTTCCTAAAAGGTCGACGTCAGTATGGGCAAGAATTTTACCCTGAGGAGCGGTCACCATTGCGTACATTACTCCTCTGGTTCTCTCTACAAGGTTTACATAGTTTATGAGCAGTATTTCATCATTGGTAATGAGAGATTCCTTGCCAATTTGAGCCAGTCCTTTAATAATATTCGTTTGGCTTTTTTCCATTTCTTGAATCAGAAGCCGCTTCTCAGCAATAAAAAGAAAAATACTTACTCCCAAAATGACAGCAATGATTAAAATACTGTTTAACAAAGAAAACTTTGTTCTTAATTTCATTTCTCTATTTCCTTTCGGGCTCTTTCCAGATTCTTTTGAGCTGTCTCCAGGTCAGGATGGAAAAGAAGTGCATTCTCCCAGGCTTCTATCGCTTCCTTTAAATTTCCTTTGGTATACTCTACCAGCCCTTTCCGATTGTACTCTTCGGCTTTCTCTTTACATTCCTCATTGATTCTAAGAATCTCTTCTTGAGCCTGTTCATGTTCTGGATTCAACCTGAGCACATTGTTAAACGTATGCAGTGCTCCCAGCAATTTGTCTTCGCCATGAAGGATAAGTCCTTGTTCATAGTAACAAATAACAGTATGCTCCAACGCTGCTTTATGGTCAGGAGCAAGAACTAATGCCTCATTAAATGATTTAATTGCTTTTGTCCACTGTTTCCTTTGGTAATAAGTCAATCCCTTTTTAAGGTATGCGGAGATTTTCCTGTTTTTTCTTTCTTCTTCCTGTTTTTTCTTTAAGGCAAATTTGATTTTCTCCAGCTCCCTCTGTTTATTCTCAATGAGAGTTATATATTCTTTTGCCTCCCGGTGGTCTGGGTTAAGGGCTAAAACCTTTTTCATTTCATCAAGAGCATTAGAGTAATTCGCCTGTTCATAATATGAGACTCCTCTTGCAAAAATGGAATTAACGACTTCACCAAACCTCTGCTCAATTCTATTGATGTAATCCTTAGCTCCTTGATGGTCAGTATTAAGAGCAATAATATCCTCAAACATTGCCCGCGCAGAAATTAAATCACCTTTTTTGTAATACTTTTCTCCCAGGCTAAAGAAATTAGCGATATCCTTCGCAACTTCCACTTCCTCTACGCTAACTTCGATGCGGCTCATAAAATCTCGAGCACCTTTATGTCCCGGACTAACTAAAAGAATGTTTTTAAACTCCCTGTGCGCCTTAAGTATTTGTCCATTATAGAAATATTTCTTCCCTCGCTCAAAATGTTCTTTAATATCTCTTTCAATCATACTCTCTTCATACTCTCTGCCGAAACGCAGAGTAGCACTCATACGGTGGCTATTCTCAAAATCTCCTCTGGATAGCCAGGAATAGTCAACTACCAAATTTTTTCCCCCAATCCCTATCCCTAAACGCAGTCCACTGGACAAATCATCTTTTGACTTGAATCCTGCGCGCAATGCAATCAAATCGTATATTTTGCATTCAACTCCACCATTTACAAAAACACTGTAGTCAACCGGTATATTAACGTCCACGGCAACAATTGATTTAGCACCAAAGAACTCAAATTCATAAGCACACCCGAGTTTGCCATTTAAAGGAAGGGATGACCTCTCCTGGATAAACTTAAGTCCTCCTCCGAGGTTTTGAATATTGAATCCCAATCGTAAACCAGAAACAGGCGTCTTCCATAATCCTCCTATGTCCAACGCATAGGTGGAAGCTTTCCTATCAGCCAGTTTTTCTGCAATAAATTTAAAATTGACGCCCCCGGAAACGGAAGGAATAATTCTTAAACCATAACATAAACTGATTCCTAAATCATACGTGCTTAACTTTTTGGTTTTTATCCCCCCAGGACTATACCCTTGAATATTGGACACACTTAAATAGGATATGCTTCCCCCTAATCCTCCTCGCAGTTTTCCTACCGGCTGGTTATAAGCCATGAATTGATAGCGTATATCCTCACCCATTTCATTATGCATTAAAGTTACCTCTTTACGCTTTGTAGTGGCAACTCCAGCCGGATTCCACCAAATAGTGTTAACATCATCTGCTACAGCAACAAAAGCACCCCCCATTCCCAGAGGTCTGGCTCCCACATCTATCTTTAAGAAATTTGCTCCTGTGGTTCCCCGTCCCTTAGCAAAACAGGCCGGTAGGGAAAAGCCGATGGACAATAAAATAAAGATAATTAATTTATATACGTATCTTTTCATAATTTTTATCGGATGATTATTAACTTTCCTTTTTTCTTATTTTTAGCATCCTTAATTAAGTAAAGACAAACTCCACTTCCCAGCCTATCTCCCCTATCATTGGTAACGTCCCAGGAATAACTGGTTGCGCCACTTGTATGTTCAATAGTTCTAACAAGTTCACCATTCAGGGTATATATTTTAATCGTGCATACAGGCGATATGTTTGTAAAAGTAATATCCGTATCTCCCCGGCTGGGGATAAATGGAACAGGATAAGCATAGGCATCGCTCAAATCGGCTGTTCCACCACCATGAAGGCTAAAAACGCTAAAGTGGAACGTATCAGCTGAAACGCGGTTGGACCCACTATCAACTTTTGAACCTGACAATTTCACCCAGAGACTATGTGACTCATCCAGCCAGTATACTTTTAATGTCTCTTCTCTTAACGGAGGTGATGTTCCATCAACAATTCCATCTTCAGGATTACTATCTTCGTGAGATAAAGTTATAGTTGCCGGAATTTTAAAGGTGTCAGTAATCGGATTCCCATTGGCATCGAAAGCTTCTATCTCTACCACAGTGGGTTCCAGGGTAAAGGAAAATGGGTCATCATCATTGTCAAGTTTATTATTGGCATCAATTATATTGGTTTTCCTGGGAGAATCGTCAAGAGGAGAGGTACTTATCTGGACAGAGAAATCCTCTTTCAATGTTCCCTCATCTAAAATTATTTTCATTTTACTACCGTCTGATACAAAGGTATTCGACTCCCTGTAATTGGAAATAGTGGTAAAACTAAACTCAAAGCCGGCAAGATTGTGACCATTGGTATCTGTTGCCGTTGTACTAACCGTAACCTGATAAGTAAAATTATTTTTCAGAGGAGGGACGGGCTGAAAAATGAATTCATGTCGGCGGGTAATTGCGTCGTAAGAGGGAAAGAAGTCTCCTGAAATTGCCTGGGGAGTTATAGTTTCCCCGTCTTTATTTACAATTGTTTCCACCTTGATGGCCCCGGTTGTGGTGTAGACATTCATCTGTTCAGCAAAAATAATCTCAATTGAGCTATCAATAGAGATACCCAGAGCGCCATCACGTGGAGAGGAAAGGAGAGAATGGATTGCCGGGGACGTGCCATCGGCCTCCGTTATATCCGCCTCACCAATATCAAGCAAAGGATTATCATTATCCACGTCGGTAAGTTTCCCGGTAGCGCTACTGTAAGTAATTTGGGGAAGGGTGCCGGTATCCGGGTCTCCACTTTCAGTAAAGCACAGGTAAATATCATCGTCATCTAACACATCCGGATGATCTGCCAGAGTGGTAAGCACTCCTATGATACTATGACCTTCAACTGTAAAACCTGCCAGATTGAATTCAGTAGCAGAATCTCTTACATTCTCATCGAAAACAATATGATAAGCATCTATACAGCCATCAAGGTCATTATCAATTGTTTCCGCACTTATAACTCTGGGAAAATCTACATAAATTGTTTTATAAGCTTTATTATTAGTTGTATCCTGTTCAACAATATAATTATCTGGATTTACATAGGCATAAATATCAGGAGACCCAGCAGTAGTAGAGGTGGAGATGGATGCAGTTACACTTCCTCCTTCCCCTGGAACTGGAGATACTTCGTCTGTACCAATTAGTTTATTTAAAGATGGGTCGCCATCATAGAATTTAACCACAGTTGTTGTGGAGCGATATGCTTTAAACAGCAAATCGCGTTTCTGCCATTCTGTCCATATATCTCCCTGATTAGATGAGTAAACCTCTATGCCGTTACCATAACAGTTATGAGATGTCTGTATTACTGAATACCCATCTGAGCCACCCACAGCATAATTGTGCGTTACTATCCAGTAGGTAACACCTCCTGATAAAGGAACTAATTCGGGAAAGGTAAAATCAATCCAATACCAAAATAGGTCACTACTATTTTCTGTGCTTGAGGCAATCTCATAGCCGCTTGGTACATTGCTTGCTGTATTTGTCTCAATGGTTACAGTTAATGAATCATCAACGCCAATATCTTTTATATAAAGACTTACACCTGTTAACTTAACATCCTCTGTATATTGGAACGATTGAGCTAGCCAAACATCGGAACTTAATTCAACTTGATACAGTTCTGGTTCCATCTCTTCAGTATTCTTGGTAAAAACTCGTTCAGAGTAGCCGGTGCCATCGTTACGCACAGTTGCTGAAATAGTGAATACTTCACCTGAGTCAGGGTAATCTTCACTGAACAGGATGTTAGAGACAGTCAAGTCAGGAAGGGCCCAGCAATGCGGGACAGAAATGGCGAGAAATAAAAATAATAATAAATAAATCTTTATGTTTTTCATTTTTGTATCAAGATATGCCTGCTTATCGCTTGGCTTCTTGCGAAAAGCATAGGAATCCCTATCTTTTAGTCTACTGCAAATTCTCCAAAAACGCAAGGGAAAAAACAGCAATACGCAGAAAAACGACAGTTTTTAAGAGACTTCTTTAGAATAGTTTTGCCTTGACCGAGTGATAGCATTTTGATATACTTTGGTCAAAGTAAAGTAAGGAAATTTGCTATTATGAGAATGAAATTAATTGTAAATCCTTTATCTGGTGGCAAGAAAGTAGAAACTTACCTTCCCAGAATTAGAGAAATTCTGGGAAGGGATAATCTACTTAGTTTAGCTATAACTAAAGAGAAAAATAGTGCCTTTCAGGAAGTTCAGAAAGTAAGCCGGGAAGAGTATGACCTGATTGTGGTCTGTGGAGGCGATGGGACTTTAAATGAGGTAATTAATGGAGTGGTTTCTTCCCACAGTTCCCTTCCTATAGGATTTGTTCCCTGCGGTACAAGTAATATTTATGCGCTTTCTGCAGGTATTCCCCTTGACCCTATCCAAGCCTGTGAAATTGTTCTTAAAAAATATGTAAGGAAAATCGACTTAGGTAAAGTGGGGAGTGGTAATTCTTTCCGCTATTTTGTTTCCATGGCAGGAATAGGATACGAGGCTTCGGTAATTAAATCACTGAATCCTAACCTGGTAAGAACCTTAGGGGGAATTCCTGCTCATTTAGTAGCAGGTGTGGGTGTGTTGATTAAGCACCAGAGAATTGAACTTTCTATTAAACTGGACGGTTCTTCCTGTCGAGGTTTTGAGGCCATCATCTCCAACGGGAGTTTCTACGGTGTATCTTCCATAATTGCTCCTGAAGCCGACATGGCTGATGGCTATCTGGACGTTATTATATTTAAAAAAGGTAGAAGAAGAGATGTTCTTCGTCATGTTTTGGGCGTTTTGAGAGGACGCCATATTTATTTTAAGGATGTGGAATATACTAAGGCAAAGAAGATAGAGATCAATGCTCCCAAGGAAGTGTGGATACAGGTTGATGGAGAAATTATGGGCACTCTCCCTCAAAAGTTCGAAATCTGTCCTCAGGCTATTCAGGTAATTTTGCCCGAGACAAAATCTGCTTAATAAGGGAGGAAGATTGAGATTCATCGAAACCTTAAAAGAAGGGGATTGGAAAATAAAAATTCTGCTCCTTTCTGTCCCCGTGATTTTATTAGTCTACATCTACCATGGGATGGACGAGGCATTTGCGCGATATTTTTCTCATCTTTCTAGTTTGTACTATTTCGACATATATCGTTACGTTTACCAATTTTTGGCTACACTTGTTCTGTTTTTTCTCTTTCCTTTAATAATCATAAAATTGGTTTTCAAGGAGAAACTTAAAAATTACGGACTGTCATTGGGAGATAAAAGATATGGATTACGATTTATTATTATAACTATTCCTCTTATTGTAACTCCCATAATATTTCTGGCCTCACATATGCCCCAGGTTCGCGCAGAATACCCACTATCAAAACTGGTCCAGGATAATGCTTCGGTCTTCTTATTGTATGAATTTTCTTATGTTTTGCTATATTATGTGGGCTGGGAGTTTTTCTTTAGAGGATACATGCTATTTGGATTGAGGGAAAAATTCGGTGATACCTATGCAATTTTACTGCAAGTTATTCCCTCTGCTCTCTTGCATTTTAATAAGCCAGAGTCGGAATTCTTAGGGTCAATAGTTCTGGGAATAGTATTGGGCTACCTTGCTTTACGAACCCGGTCTATACTGTATCCCTTAATAATCCATTCCTGTATAGGAGTCTTCACGGACCTATTCGTAACCATCCTGTAAAAGAGGTGAGTGCAAAAAAAGTGACAGGTACAATATTTATGACGGCAGAGAAAAAAGTACCTGTCACCTTTTTCTGATATGAGAGCTTTTATTACTGGAATAAATGGTTTTATTGGAAGCAATCTGGCAACACGCCTAATCGCCGAGGGTCAAGAAGTATCGGGCCTGGTGAGGAAGACCAGTGATTTATCTTTCCTTGAAGGGTTAAAAGTAAAATTATTCTCTGGAGATTTATCAGATAAAGCGTTATTAGATAAAGCTACTCAAGGAGTTGATATAGTATACCATGTGGCAGGACGGGCATCCGATTGGGGACCAATAGAACTATTTAGAAAAGTAAACGTAGAAGGTACCAAGAACCTTATGGAAAGCTCACTTAAATCTGGAGTCAAAAGATTCGTGTTTATCAGTTCTGCTGCGGTTCATGGTTTTAGAGGCTTCCGCGATGCTACAGAGGATTCTCCGAAGACAGCTACCATCTTTCCCTACTGCATAACCAAAAAGGAAGCAGAGGATTTGGTAAATAGATACCATAGAGAAAAGGGTTTACCCACATTGATTATCAGGCCGGGGAATGTTTTTGGGCCAAGAGACCGAGTAACTTTTGTAAAAATGGCAGAACTCATAGAGAAGGGACAGATGGTCTACATTAGTGGAGGAAGACCTTTAACCTGTCCCACATATGTTGAAAATCTCATAGATGCCATTCTACTTGCCGTAAACAGAAAGGAAACAGTAGGAGAAACGTTCATTATCACCGACGGGCTGGAAATCACCTGGAAGGAGTACTTTGACAAGATTGCCGAGAAGCTCGGCGTGAGAAGACCTCTGTTCTCTGTCCCTTACCCTGTAGCCTATTCTGCCGCGGCTGTCTGTGAGGCAACCTTAAAATTGTTCAGGTCAGAGAAGCCACCTATAATAACTCGCTACAGAATAGCCATTGCGGGTAAGGATTACCATTTCAGTATAGAAAAAGCGAGGACTAACCTTGGCTACCGACCAAGAGTCTCTCTGGATGAAGCTATGGAAAGAACAGTGAAATGGTATAAGAGCAATTCAAAATATCGGATTAAGTCTTCTTAAATCTTAATGCTTTCAAATATTGGTCTGATATGCCCTGTACTTCTTGTATAATTTACCACCCATCATTTCGGCTGCTCGCTGGGTTAAGATGTTATCTTCCAGCACCCATGAAGACTCACAATATTTATAACCTACCCTCCGGCAACCTTTCAATCCTTCCAATATAAGGAGGGTCTCAATTCCTCTCTTCTGATACTCTTTTACTACCCCCATAATTGGTAAGCGCTGAGTAGTAATCTTCTTCCTGTACCATAGGAATTTCAGAATAGTCCAGGGATTCAACTTCCCGTTCATCCTTTTAGTAACCTCATTATAGTTAGGAACCGTAATTAACATTCCTACTGGCTTACCATCTACTTCAGCCATGGGAATTGTCCCGGGCACGAGAAAAGACTTTAGCTTCATAGCCTCAGTGTAGAACTCCTCCTTTGTCCAGGGAACGAATCCCCAGTTTTTTTCCCAGGCATTATTATAGATTGTACGAACATTTTCCACTTCGTTTTCCCATGCTTTTAGATTGCCTTGTCGAATTTTAACATCCGGATTTTTCTCTCTTATTTTCTTTGCCACTTTTTCCAATCTTTCTAAGGGAGCCTTATCTACCTCTATCAAATAGGCAAAGAAATCCATTCCTTTAACTAAACCATATCTTTCCATAAAATCGATATAGTACTCTGGATTGTAAGTCATCAAAATGTAAGGGCTGGAGTCAAATCCTTCTATAAGAACACCCACTTCGTCGTTAGTAGAAGGATTCATTGGACCAGCCATTTTTTCCATTCCTTTCCCTTTTAGCCATTCCCTTGCCCTGTTAAACAAATTTTCGGCAATTGTATAATCTTCCAGGGACTCGAAGAACCCAAAAAACCCCATTTTTTCCTTCTGAAAATTTATATAGTTATGGTCAATTATGGCGGAAATCCTCCCCACTAATTTGCCATCTCTTCTGGCAAGGAAAAGCTCCTTCTCCGCATGTTGCCAGAAAGGGTTCTTTTCACTTAAAATAAGTTTTACATCCTTAATTAATGGTGGCACCCAATAAGGGTCATTTTGATAAACCCTCCAGGGAAATTTCATAAAATCCCTTAACTCCTTCTTAGTTTTTACTTCTCTAACCTCAATATTTCCTGCCATGTTCTTCTCCTTTCGCAACAGTTCTTATTACCATAATTGTAGGGGCTCAATTCATTGAGCCCGTTCCTCAGGGTTCGATAAATCGAACCCCTACATAATGTGAATCATCCTGTGCATCGGGCGACCACAGCGGGTCGCCCCTACACGACTGTTACCCCTTCCACAATGGTTTCTTATTTAAGCTTGGGCTATTGCCTCAACCATCTTTATTGCCCTCTTTGTCTCTCTAACGTCATGAACCCTGAGAATACTTGCTCCCTTGGTCATACACCATATCGCTGAAGCAAGAGAACCCTCCAATCTCTCCTCAGGCTCTAACTGCAGGACTTTCCCTATAAGGGATTTTCTGGAAACCCCAATAATAATCGGTCTGCCCAGGGATTTGAACTGGTCGAGCTTCTTTAAAATTTCCAGATTATGCAGGACGGTCTTGCCAAATCCAATTCCTGGATCCACGATAGTCTTTTCAATGTCAATGCCTGCCTGTTCACAAAAATCTATCCTTTCTCTCAAGAAAGCGAATATCTCGCTTACCACATCCTTGTATCTGGGATTTCTTTGCATGTTCCGCGGAGTACCCTGCATATGCATCAGGCAAACAGGAACTCCACTACTTTCTATTACTTTAGCCATCTTTTCGTCCATACGTAATGCGGAAATATCGTTAACTATACTTGCTCCCGCATCAATAGCCTTTTTTGCCACCCCTGATTTATAAGTGTCGATGGAGACGGGCACCCTAATTCTGGATGAGAGCTTCTTTATTACCGGAATCACCCTCTCTAATTCTTCCTTTTCTTCTACTGAATTTGCTCCGGGACGGCTCGATTCCCCACCGATATCAATAATGTCCGCGCCCTCTTCTACCATCTCTAAAGCACGTTCCACTGCTTTCCTCAAGTTGCCGTATCTTCCACCATCATAAAAAGAGTCAGGAGTTACATTTAGAACTCCCATAATTAACGTCCTCTTGCCTAATTGAAGAGTGTGTCCTTTAGAACTTAATTTAAAATCTCTCTTCTGATAATTTGAAAGGACCTTCTTAATTTCTTGACTGAGAAGTGGAAGAGCGAAAGGTTGTCGGCTAAGCTTAACTATTAACTCTCTGAACTGCTTCTCCGTACCTAAAAGTAAAACATCCGACTTTTTTCTGGAGAAATTCAAAACATCACGGGAAACTGCTGTTTCCCCTCCCAACGATAACATTTCCTGTTTGATAATATTAGCAGCTTGATTCTTAACATTTTCTACTTTAATTGAGTAGAAAAACGCCTTTTTCTCCATTATCCTGACACCCGTCTCATGTACGCCAATCTTTCCCATTTCTGAGCGAGCGGAAGGAGAATCGTCTATACTAATAATTCTCACTTGACTTCCAGCCATTTTATGAACTCGTTTCTACCTATACCGGTACAAATTATTAAATTGCTTTTGTTATCTTTTCTATTTAATAGTGGCCTGTAATGGAGGGCAAGAACTACTCGAGGAATTCAATTTCTATCAATTTGGAGTCCTCCCGAAAGGGAGGAATGACCTTGCTTTCGCAAGGAATCCAGAGTTTTTTGGAACCTTGCTTTCGTGAGAAATCCACGATATTATTTACTAATTAAGGCCATTGCTTCATTACGGGTACGGGCGTCTTTCAGAAATATACCTCGCATTGCTGAGGTCATTACTAACGAACCTGGCTTCTTTATCCCCCGCATAGTTATACAAAAATGTTCAGCTTCAATCACCACTAACACTCCCTGGGGAGTCAAGGCTTCCATTATAGTATCGGCAATTTGCTTAGTTAGTCTTTCCTGTACTTGAAGCCGGCGAGCAAGAATTTCCACCACTCGAACGATTTTACTCAGCCCGGCAACTCTATCTTTGTGAGGCATATAAGCCACATGAGCTTTGCCAAAAAAAGGTAATATATGGTGCTCGCACATAGAGTAGAGGGGAATGTCCCGCACCAGAACTATCTCTTCATAGTTTTCTCTCTCGTAATGTACTTTAAGTTCCTTGGCTGGCGTCTTTAAATAACCAGCCAAAATTTCTTCATACATTTCGGCAACACGTTGAGGAGTCCTCTTCAGCCCTTCTCTTAAGGGATTCTCTCCAATTGCCTCTAAGATCATTTTTACAGCTCTCTCGATTTTTTTCCTATCCATCACTCTCCACTCTTTTTAGTTGTATCTTTAGTTCCATTCTTCTTTTCGCTTGCAGAAACTTTTTCCCCGTGTTTCAATATCTCTTCCACTTCTTCTCCCACAAGTATTTCCTTTTCTATTAGTGCTTTAGCCAATCTATCCAGTTTAGCCTTGTTCTTTTTCAAAATGTCTTTAGCCCGGTCTCTACAATCTTCCATAATTTTCTTTACTTCTTCATCTATCATTTGTGCTGTTTTTTCACTATAGGCTTTCTCTTTAGTGAAATCTCGACCTAAAAATATCTCAGCCTCTTTTTTCCTGAGAGTCAATGGTCCGAGCTTGTCGCTCATTCCATATTCGCAGATCATCTTATGGGCAATCTCAGTTGCCTGGTGGAGGTCATTTTCAGCACCGGTAGTTAATTCATTAAAAGTCAACTCTTCAGCTGCCCTGCCTCCCAGGAAAACAGTCAACTTATCTATAATTTCAGTCTTAGTAGACAAATACTTATCTTCCAGAGGAAGCTGCAGGGTATATCCTAAAGCAGGTCCCCGAGGAATAATTGAGACCTTATGGATGGGGTCTGTGCCGGGAATCAGTTTTGCCACCAGAGCATGTCCGGCTTCATGATAGGCAATAATCTTCTTCTCCCTTTCAGAAATCATCCTGCTCTTCCTCTGCGGACCGGCAATAACCCTATCGATTGCTTCCTCAAACTCTTTTATTTCTACTGCCTTCTTGTCTTCCCGAGCTGCCAGAAGAGCAGCTTCGTTAACCAGATTGGCTATATCGCTACCCACAAATCCTGGAGTCCTCCTGGCGATAACCTTTAAATCAACTTCCGGACCCAGTTTTATGTTGCGGGTATGCACCTTCAGTATCTCCTCGCGTCCTTTCAAATCGGGATTGGGTACCATTATATGCCGGTCGAACCTTCCCGGTCGGAGAAGTGCTGGATCGAGGACATCCGGTCTATTGGTCGCTGCAATGAGAATTACACCCTCCCTAGTATCGAATCCATCCATCTCCACCAAAAGCTGATTGAGAGTCTGCTCCCGCTCATCGTGTCCGCCTCCAATGCCGGCAAACCTATGCCTGCCAACAGCGTCAAGCTCATCAATGAAGAGTAAACAATTATGGACAAATATATTATTAGCAACGAAATTGTGATATCGGTCTAAACATAAATCATATACATTTACTTCTTTACTTATTTTTTCAATTTTCGTCACCCTTGACCACATAACTTCACCAAAAACTAACTGTTTTAAACTAACCAGTTCTTCTGTAATCGATTTACCTGCCTTCTGCCGCCATTGGTCAATTTCATCAACTATATCTTGAATGATAGTACTTGCAGGAGCACCTACCCCCCTTTCATAGCGACTTACATAGTGGCCTCTATATCGACCTGTTTGAACAAACTGTCTCTGCCCCATTTCTATTGACCTACTCGCTTGATGGAGAAGCTCACCTACAGGAACTACATCTAATCTGGAGAAAGATAATCCAGACAGATTTAGATTTTGCAATCGCTTGAGCTTTTCTGGATGTTGAGGGAAAACTCTTTCCAAGAAGAGCGAAAGACTTTTCTTCCCGGTAATCTCAATATTGCCTGTGAAATGACGCGGCAAATAAGGAACTATCCCAATTCGATGCAGAGCATCCCTTATTAACCTATTTGACGCCTCATTCCAGGCACTGATAGTCGCTTTAGGGTCATTCCCTTCCCCACTTACGCATCCATCGCCATCGAAAACTCCACTTAGCCAAGCAGCAATCAATTTTTCCGGAAGCCTCAAGATATTATTCTGAATATTTCGAACCAGTTGTCTTATCAAGCTGTTATTGATATCGGTTGTCCAGCAATTAGTGTACTTGTATTCTTGGGTCTTGTATGCAAAATTCTTTTCTACAATTTTCGTCAATAACTTATGCAAGTGTTCATTTGTATTATAAAATCGGAGATGGCGATTTCCTATATGCCCATCTGAAAATATAAGTCCCGTAAGGTAGGTTAATTCTTCATTTAAATACTCGGGCATCTTAAAAATAGTCGAATCCGTCCATCCTCCTCTGCCTATCGTAAAGGCTTTAATTTCTTGAAAATTCAATTCATTCTTCTTAACATCTTTAACCCTTACAAAACGCGCTCTTCTTTTCCCTCGGGGATCTTCCAGATACAAGCGGGTCTGGGAAGGCAGAAAATCGATACATTCAAATTGCGAGGAAGAGACCTTTATCTTTCGGGGAGCGGCAAGATAATCCCCATCTTGTAACTCGTCGGCTCTTATCCATTCCAATCTACCCCCTTTCAATGCCGGGAATAGATGGTTGCCAGTAGCTTCTATTCTCGTATGAACAGTGTCTATTTTGTACACAAGATTAGCTTGCTTTCGGGTTATTTTTAGAACTTTCGCTTCACCCACTTTAAATCCCTCGGTCATAGCCGGAACTGATGTATCTACCATATTCTTATTGTACATATCTCCGATAGTGAATTGACGACCATCACTTAAAACAATACGAGTATCACCCGTGAGGCAAGGGGCACTTTTCTTTCCCTGATTGAATAGGTCGCGCACCCTCGATGCCCCTACTCCCACAAACATCTCCACAAACTCAGAGCCACTGGCACTGAAGAAAGGCACCCCTGCCTCACCTGCCACTGCCTTGGCTAAAAGTGTCTTGCCCGAGCCCGGAACTCCGTAAAGGAGGACTCCTTTGGGAATTTTTCCCCCGAGTTTCTGAAACTTTTTTGGGTCCTTCAAAAAGGCAATTATCTCTTGAAGTTCTTCTTTAGCCTCATCTACCCCGGCAACATCAGCGAAAGTTACCCTCAGTTTACTCTGGTCCGTAAGTTTTGCCCGGCTTCTGCCGAAAGACATAGCCTGCTTCCCACCAGACTGCATCGAACGAATCAACATAAACCAGATAAAAACAAACAGGAGAATCGGTCCAAAATTGAAAAGAATAACAGAGAACCAGTTTCTCTTAACTTCACCTTTGTATTTAACTCCATAGGCCTCCAGTTCTTCCACAAGCTTAGGGTCCTCCACAGGAACAGTCTTAAATTTAACCGGCTCTCCCGTTTCATTCCTGAATTCTCCTTTAATTATCGCCTCGCTGATTAAAGCTTCCACTACCTGACCCGACCTCAGATAGCTTTTGAATTCACTATAACCTATCTCCTTATATTCTTGTGGTCTCATCAATCGGGCAAAAAGCATAACCACCAGAATAATAATTAGCCAGAGAGACAAACCCTTCAAAAATTTATTCATATTTAAACCCTTCTTTAAATCACTCAATATTCTTCCTCCCGTAAAACTCGAACTTCCAAAATCTTTTTTGTATCTTCGGTAATCCTTGCCTTATCCGCTCGGCGAATCCCCACCACCCAGAGAATATCCTCTCCCTCTACCAGAAGGGGAACCCTGTCCCGCAGACGTCTCGGTATCTTCCTATCGATAAAGAAGTCACTAAGCTTCTTGGTACCCCTCAACCCAAAAGGTCTAAACCGGTCTCCCTCCCGTCTATTCCTCAGTAGTAATTTCTTGAAGTTTATCTTATCTACATCGAAATAGGCAGTATTGGCTCCCTTATCCGAAACAGGACGAAAATCTACTATTCTGGTGTTGAGCGTTAAGTCAAGCCCCTCAATCTCGTTTTTGCCAGGAACTCTGAGGGGATAATTAAATTTTTTAAACCTTCGCTCAGGAGAAGATGAAAATATCAGAAAATCGCCCTCTTTCCTGACACTGAACCTCTTACCCAGATAAACTCTTTTTCCCTGAGAGCTCTTTTGAGCTAAACTCCTTATCGCCTCTATCTGGCTTAGACTTACAATTCCCCCAAAAAGCCTGTACAAAACCCTTCTCTGAACAATTACATTATATCTTAAAAACCTCTTGAAATCAATCAAAATTTTCTCTGCCTCCCAGGAGACTACTTTGCCAAGAACTCTCTCCACCACTCTCTCCCAATAGGCATTCTCTTCTTTCAAAATTTCTGACAAGCGCAGAAGTGCTCCATCAATGTTCTCATTATAGTTCTTTCGCAAAAGAGGAAGAAGCTTTAACCTTATCCTGTTACGAAAATATTCAGTTTTTCTGTTTGACGAATCTAAGCAGAATGTCAGCTTATTCTTTTTTAAATAGTTCAAAATTTCTTCTCTATTTACTTCTATTAAAGGACGGACGACTGCAGTGCTACCCAATTTTCTCACAGGGGGAATTCCAGATAACCCTTGAGGACCACTACCGCGCAAAAGGTGCATTAGCACTGTCTCTACCTGGTCTGAAGCAGTATGTCCCAGAGCAATCTTTTTAGCATTCAGTTTCCCGGCTAATTGCTCCAAGGCACTGTAACGCATATCCCTTGCCGCTTCCTCAACCGTCAGCTTCTTCCTTCTAGCGTAAGATGGAACATCTAATGATTTCACAGTAATAGGTAGGCCCATCCTGCCAGCCAAATGACTTACGAATTTTTCTTCTCTTTTCGATTCCCTCTTTCTTATTCCATGGTTGATGTGTACAACGTGCAAGGATAAAGCCATATCTTTTCGGCATCTATTCAGGATATGTAAGAGGCAGACCGAGTCCGGTCCTCCGGAGACCCCTACCAGGACTCTATCTCCAGGAGAAAACATATTATATCTTTCTATTATCTTTTTAACTTTGGGGAAAACCATTTTTCGATAAAAATAGCCCGCCAATGCGGACTCTTTTATAAAAACAAGATTATAGTTTTCTGGTAGCGGCGGTAGGATTCGAACCTACGACACAGGGATTATGATTCCCCTGCTCTAACCAGACTGAGCTACGCCGCCAGAAACCATGCACAACCCTCCTAATCACGCGGGATTGCGAAAATATTATATCTAAACTTCATGCAAAAATCAAGTAAAATAGAAATTCGTCAACTCTTTTACCATTCAAATGACCAAATGCAGAAAGAATATTCCCGGCAAAGAAAGAATCTTAAAAATAACTTCTTGGCTTGCTCCCTGCAATCTCAACAAGCCTGCAATTTCCTTCTTGACGCATTTCGCAAAAACTAATATAATCTTCAAGTGTTGAAATCAGTAGGTCAAAAGGGTTAGTATTTTTCCATTTGGCTCTGGGCCTTTTGGCCACGCATGAGGAGAAAGACCCTCAATATTCCACAAATCAGACCTATCTAAGTCGGCAGGCTTATAAAAATAAGAGATACTTCTGACAGAAGAGAATCTCCAGGGGTTTCGGGCATGAAAAAAGAGAAAAGACAGTTTCCAAGAGTAACGGTCAAACTTCCGATTCGCATAACTCCCGAATTTTTTGGAAAGGTTGTTGATTTAAGCGAGACAGGTTTAAGATTTGTTTTGGATAAACCGCTGCCTCTGTCTAAGTCACAGGCGAAAATAGAGATTTCTCCCAAAGAGACAATAGAAACGGCATTCAAAGTTATCTGGGACAGACGGCTAGTTCAACAGAGAAAATTCACATACGGTATATGCTTTATCAGATTCAAAAAGAGAGATTTGGATGTGTTGAAAGGAGCCTTAACAAAGCCCAAGGTCAAATTTATCAGCCAGCCTTATAATGTGCCGTGCGTTGAAATGTCCGGCGTGGATTTCACCATAGGCTGCGAGTACGGATGTGTGTATTGCCATTTCTCCAAGACCCAAGAAAAGATTAACCGTATCTGGTCTGGTCGGTGCGTTGATATCTCCCCCATCTATAAAATGAAAAAGTTCCCGTCTTTTATTTACTTAAGCCCTTTTAGCGAGCCTTTTGCTCCAAAAGCAAAAGATTTGGCTCATGAGTTTCTTTCTTTCCTATTGCCAAAAGGGATAAATTTTTGGATTTTGACCAAAGGCATAATACCCCGAAAGACCATTGATTTGATCAAGAAATTCTCTTCCCAGGTGGAAATTGCTGTCGGGATAACAAGCCTGGATGAGAAGAGAAATTCTATCTTAGAGCCTTACTGCCCCAGCGTTCAGGAGAGATTCTCCAATCTGGTCGCTTTAGGCAAAACCGGGTGCCGCCTCGGCGTAAGGATGGATCCTCTTATACCTGGAGTAGACGATTCTCCCGAAACCTTAAAGACTATCATAAGGAAAATCGCGAGGCTTAAAATACCGGTAATAATCATTGCTACTTATTTATTTGTTCCCGCATCGTCCTTACGGAGACTTAAAAAAATACCCTTGTTGCAGAACCCTCTTAAGTCCTTTACAGAGAAAGCTCCTACCACGGAAGGGACGGTGCTTTCAACCCCCCTAAAGGATAAGATGGCAAAATACGACGAGTTAAATTCCATATGCAAATCCTTTGGATTCAAACTGCATGTCTGTGGCTGCAAAGACATTAGATTAAAATCAAAAAAAGTTGAATATTCTTTAGTCTGTCTTTAGTTAGGTAACAGGAAACAGCGATGAGCCTTTTAAACCACTACGCAATTGCCCCTTTATTGACCTCCCTTACAACTTTTCTACTTGCAACTTTTGTCTATTTTAAAAACAGAAAAGGTAAAACAAACAGAATCTTTGCGCTCTATTACCTCAGCATTACGGTTTGGAGTTTTTGCCAAGGCCTTCTTTTTTATGCTCAGAATCCACAAGACAAAGCAATGGCTCTGCTTTGGGCCCGATTGCTTCATTGTGGCGTATTTTTTATTCCAACTCTATTTGTACACTTTATCCTCATTTTTTTGGATGAGATTAAACAAAGAAAGAATGTGGTTGTTCTAGGCTATTTAATTAGCTTTTTTCTTTTGATTATCTGCCCAACCAAATTGTTCATAAAGGATATGGTTCCTAAATTTTTGTTTAGATACATTGTTGAGCCAGGGGCTTTTTACCTGGTTTGTCTTCTCTTTTTCGTTGCGTATGTAACTTATGGATTATATAAGCTATTTAAAGCGCACCATACTTTTTCTGGAATCAGGGCAAATCAGACGAAGTATTTGTTTTGGGGGTCGTTACTTGGATATATGGGCGGGTCTCTCAATTTCTTGTGGGTTTTTAACATAAGGCTGTATCCCCTTAATCCGTTTGGGATCTATACAGTACCTCTTTATGTTTTTGTTGTAGCTTACGCTATTGTTAAACATCGCTTGATGGACATTAATGTAGCCATTACCCGAGGAACTGTATTTGCGACCGTATATGCCTTTGTGCTTGTCACTCCTTTGGTATTGGGATACTGGGGCAAAGCCTACTTTTTCGACAGGATAGGAGGAAACTGGTGGTTTGTGCCTGTCGGCATGGCACTTCTTCTGGCCAGTTTAGGCCCGGCTATTTATGGGTTCATACGCCGGAAAACCGAGGCTGCTCTTTTCAGCGAACGGCGGAGATACCAGAAGAATTTAATTGCGCTGGCAAAGCAGATGACCCTGACCAAGGACTTGCGAAGCCTCTTGGTTTTAGTCATCCGCAACGTGACAAAGGAAATCGGAATCAGTCATGCCCGCATATATCTTCTTGACAAGAAAGCCGATGAATACGTGAGGGAAGTCTGCTATGGCAAGGAGAGAAGAAGGCAGTTTGGAGATTCCCTGTCTGGGGATGCGCCTCTAGTCCGTATGTTGGCTGGAAGCAGAGACATAGGACCCCTTTTGAAGGAAGAAATCATAAGCCATTTTGAAATTAATGAGCCTGAACATTCGGAAGAAGTAAAAAAACAATTGAGAAGCATGGGGGCATCTCTATTATTGCCTGCCTTTATTGGCAAAGAGCTTGTTGCCTTTTTGGTTCTTGGCACAAAGCGCTCCAGGGAGATTTACACGCCCGAGGATTTGGATATGTTCAAGATTCTGGCCGGACAGGCTGCTCTGGCGGTTGAGAATGCCCAGTTCTATCAGGAACTTAAAGAATCCCAGGCGACGATGTTTCAGGCAGCCAAGCTCTCTTCCATAGGCGAGTTGGCTACCGGTTTTGCCCATCAGATAGATAATCCTCTGGCTGTGATTAGCTGCGGGGCCCAGTTATGCGTACGCGACATAAAAGACCTTTTAGACAGAAAAGATATAAGCGAGGAAGACAGAAAAAAACTTTTAGAAGAGATAAAAGACAGACAGGAGAGAATGATAGAGACCGCTCATAAAGGGGCTGACCTTGTGCAGAGGATAAGGGGTTATGCCAAGCCTGCGGACAGAGACTTTGAGGCCACAGACTTGAATTCCGTAATGGAAGACACCCTAGGCTTGGCCCAGTATCAGATTTCCCATGGGGGCATAAACGTAACCAAGGATATCTCCCAGGACTTGCCTAAGATAAAAGGGATTGGTGTCCAGCTCCAGCAGGCTTTTCTGAACATGGTCATAAATGCCTGCGAGGCTATGGCCGGCAAGAAAGGAGAACTTGGCATTTCGGCAAGAGTTGGGCAAGAAAATCCCAATAAGGTGGAGATAACCATATCGGACAATGGTCACGGGATTCCCAAAGAGAATTTAAAAAAATTATTTGACATCTTCTATACAACCAAGGGCCCGCAGGGAACCGGAATGGGCCTGTCAATGGCCTACCGCATCATAAAAGACCACAATGGAGATATAGACATAGATAGCGAGGTAGGAAAAGGAACCAAGTTTACTATCTCGTTGCCAATCTGGGAAGAGAAATCCTGAGCAGGGCACGTGACGTAACCGATCCAGCTGAATGTGAAAACTATTGAGTGAAAAAAGGGAATCCCCTAATGAATAATAAACTTCTAATATTTTTGTCCTTTCTATTCTTGACAGGTTGTGCGACCTATCAAATAAGACCTTTAGAAACAGAAAAAACTGTCTGGGTGAAAGTAAAGTCAGCAAATATAAAGGATGGCCCCTCCACGGCGAAATATATTATATTTAAACTTCTTGCAAAAAGCAAGGAAAATAAAAATTTGTCAACCCAAAAGAAAAAAGCCCTTGCCTCAAATACAAGGGCTTCCTCCAAGATTCCCCTAACATGGTAAAGTGACATACTCACGGGATTGAAATCCCGTGCATCTTTCAAGATGCGAGAGTTTCCTGCTTCTTCGAGTTGACTTGCTTCATCGACAGAATCGAAGAAACAGAGGCCATTCTCTCCACAGGCGTTATTTCGGGCATGCCCTGCCCTACGCTTAATATTATACTTGATGCGTTATCATCCCTGTCATGGACTGTGCCACAGTTGGGGCATGTCCATGTCCTCCGGGATAACTTTAAATCACTCATTACAAACCGACAAATACTGCATTCCTTACTGGACGGATAAAATCTCGGTATCTGTTTCACCGTCCTGCCATACCAATCAGCTTTGTATTGCACCTGTCGGCATAACTCTCCCCATCCACTATCGCTGATAGCTTTAGCAAGGTAACGGTTACGAACCATGCCCTTCACATTTAAGTCTTCAAGGCATATCACCTGGTTTTCGTTGATAAGCCTATGGGACAGTTTGTGAAGAAAATCATTACGCTGATTCGTAATCTTCTCGTTAAGCTTTGCCACTTTTAGCCGTGCTTTATTGCGATTTCTAGAGCTTTTCTCTTTCCTAGATAACTGACGTTGTAGTTTCTTAAGAAGTCGCTCTGATTGCAACAACGTCTTAGGATGCTCTATCTTCTCGCCCCCTGACAGTGTGGCAAAATGCGTAAGCCCGAGGTCAACGCCTATCTTGCGGTTCGTAATAGGCAGTTTTTCCGTTACTGTTTTAGAAATTATGGATACAAAATATTTGCCTGATGGTGTTTTGGAAATGGTTGCAATCCCGGGAATACCATTAATTGCCCTGTGCAGTTTGACCTTAATGCCATCTTTGGCTTTCGGTATGTAGAGCTTATCATCCTCAATTCTGAAGTTCTGTGGAACAGCAAAGGACTGAAATCCATTTTTTGTCTTAAATCTCGGATAGCCGCCAAAACCTTTAAAAAAACGCCTGTATGCCTTTTCAAGGTTTAATACTACGTCTTGCAACGATTGGGAATTTACATCTTTTAACCATGGGAATTCAGTTTTAAGATTTTTCAACTGACGTTTGCACTCAAATCCAGATATTGATTGTTTATTTCTCTGCCATGTATCTCTCCGTAAAGCAAGAAAGTGGTTATACACAAAACGACAACTACCAAAGTGTTTCTCAAGAAACTCCTTCTGTTTTTCGGTAGGATACAGCCTGTATTTAAATGCCTTTAAGATCATCCCTTCCTCTGGTCTTCAACATACTTTTTAATGGTTTCTTCTGATATGTGCCCTATCGTTTCAATGTATGTTGATGGATTCCACAACTGACCTTTCCACAGATTCTTCTTTATCCTCGGAAACTCTATAAATATTCTTCTGCCGGAAATGCCTTTGAACATTTTATAGATATAAGATGCAGAAAATTTCGGATGCGCCGATACAAAAACATGCACGTGATCTGACATCACTTCTATACTCTTGATTTCAAACCCTTTTTCTTTCGCTATGTCGTATAAAATAACTTTCAGCCTGTCAGCTATCTTTTCGGTTAAAACCTCCCGTCTGTATTTAACTGACCATACAATATGGTAATTAACATTATATACAACTGTCCTTGCGTGTGTGAGATTCCCCATATGTAGATAGTATAACAAAAAGTATCAGTTAAGTCAATAATTTGCACTATAAACACCTTAACAGATAGTCGCTTTCATCTCGGTATTAAAATACCAAGGATTCCCGCGGCTCGATTCCTAAATTTTCAATTAAGGAATAGTTAGCCTTTGCCCAGGGTAAATTAAATCGGGATCCTTAATTTTATCCTGGTTTGCTCTGTAAATCCTCTTCCACTTCCAAGGATCTCCATAAAATCTCCTCTTCTTGGCAATGTTCCAGAGACAATCTCGATCCCTCTCCCAGGTTCCTACCACATAAATTCTTGGTGCTTCTTCTACCACCTCTTCCCCTTCTACTGCAATTTCCTCTTCTTCTCCTCCTTTTGCCTCTGCCAAAGCCGCTTCTCTTGCTTCATTTGCAGATGCTTCTGCCTCCCAAGCTCTGGAAGTAGCAGTTGCATAGTCGCCTTCGGCGAAGGCACTTCGTGCCCACTCAAGTAAAGACTCTGCTATTGTGGTATCAGCACCAACCTCCCGGGCAGCACTTATTGCTTCATCAGCAGAAGCAATGGCATTCTCTGCATCTACTCTGGCCTGATCAACAGGTGGAATTAAAGGCCTTTTTGGGCATCCTGTCAACCCTACCAAAAGAAGACTCAACAAAAACAGTCCCAAAACTCTCTTCATTTCTTCACCCCCCTTTCCTTCATTCCAAAAATTTGTTACCATCTCGAAACATAATTCCGCTACAACCCTATAGTCTGTCCAGGGCTAACCTTACGGAATAAGCAACCCTCTCCGGACCAAACTCAAGGGAGACACTCTTATAGACTACATCAAATACCAATTCATTTTACAGACTCTTTCTATTTGTACCGTGAGAAGTCAACCTTAAAACTACTCTTCCCTCTATCTTTAATCAGGACTATCGTAGCTTTGGCTTTCGTGTTAATTTTGGAGTAAGGAAAGGAGGCTATTATCGTTGCCTGGTATGAGAGACTTGTTGGAGAGGAAGCGTTCGTGTTGGTCCATCGGGGAGCACGGGGATTTACAGGCTGGATAACCTTCTTGCCTTCTGTTAAGACTATATGGTAATTTTCGGCAAAGTCAATCTTATCTCCGTAAGTACAAATCCCAATCCAAAGTTCTTTGCTATTCAAGATTTCCTCAATTTCTTCTCTCTCTGGGCTTTTATACCTCTTTGCCAATCGACAGCCCAAGAAGGCAAGGGTGTAAAACTTAGTAGCCACGAATCCGTATTCCTTTCGACCTACCCCTCCACCAAAACAGTAAAGTGAGCGAATACTCTCAGGAGAATCCCTATTTTTCACTCCTAAATCGATAGCTTCTTTAACCTCGTCTTCGGTTAAATCAACCTTGATCCCGTCAGTATACATAGCCACTCCTATTTCTTCCAGGGATAGTTTTCTCATCGGGCCATAGTCTTTTCTTCCACTCCCAAGAATAGAGGGTAAGTATGAGCTAAGGTCACTTTTTAAGAGTCTAGCAGTCAACAGGTGCCGTTTTCTCAATAATAAGACCTTTTTAAAAACTCAAATAAGAGTCTCTTCTGGCTCAGGGGAGAAATTCAGCCTTTCCCGTCAGTAAAAATAGCTTCACATTTGCTCTACAATCGACTTTCTCAACGTCGATAGTAGTCTCCCACTGCTTTTTTACTCACTGAACTTTCCACTTGACATCAGTAACTGATACATCACTTACTGTTTTCCCTGTCCCGATGGACGTAATAGCGTATTCTGTTCGGCTTTCCCCTGCATTCAAATTCAATCCACTTGTCCAGGCGTCGTGAGGTAAAGAATTATAGGTAACCCTGTAGTGTATCTTATAGGTACCGATATCTCTTTCTCCGTCATTTCTTACCGGAATATACACCTCAACTTGCCCACTCGAGGAAGAATATTCATACCTCTCGACACTTGCATTAAGGTGAGCTCTCTTTGCGCACCCGGTAGATAAGAATAAGGCAAAAGCAAGAACCAGAAATAGTAAAGGACACTCTATCAGGAATTTTCTCATCTTTCTATCACCTCCCTTTCTTAATTATCGCCTTCTCAGGGTCTCTTTTAGGTCTTTGATCTTATTCTTACATTCTCTTCAACTCTTGCTTCCTTTTTTATATCTCTTTAATTCTTTTTGGAGAGAGGTTATCTGAGATCTTGTATCAGGTTTGTCCTTCTTAATTTTGCCCCGCATTTTGACACCTCCTTAATCCAATTTATAACACTAGATTCCCGCGGTTTCTGCTCTCCAGACAGGGGAGACCTCTAATACTACCAACCTTTCCACTGCCAGGCTCATTCCTGCTGCTACCAGGGTTATCTCTCCCGGGGTCAATTTCTTCAATTGCTCAATACCAGCATTTATCCCTATATTCTAAAAAGATCTTTAGACGCCTCCCGGTAAGTAGACATTGAGAGAGCTATCATAAAAGCCGATTCCAGCTACCGAAAGGCTCTTCTCTATAATCAAGTCTCCTGCTTTTCTTATAGAACGCTTCGGGACTATGAGATAGAATCTTGACACTCCAACGTTATAGATTCTCCACTGCTCGGCCTCTTCAGAATCTATGCTATCCCCTGTCTCAATTTCAAAGAGATCTGTAATTTCTCCCACTTCTGAAGGTCTAACTACCAAATCGGGATACACAAAAGTCCCGCCTCTTTTGACTGACGCATTGGGGTTTTTCTCCTGTCCTGGATTTGCCACGACATATTTCCCTTGATTTTCCAGCCACCCTTTTAATCTCCTAATAATAAAGTCGTGAACCTTCCAATTCTCATTACTTCTATGTTTACTCATTCACGCTACTCCTTATTAAGGAATTTCCTAATTCCCTTCCTCGTCACCTTTAATGTAAATCTTCAGCGGAAACTTAAACGAGGGAATAATCGGCTAATTCGGCTTTGCAGCATTATGTACCAGGAGCAGGCTTCGATATGGTGAAACCTGTACCTTGAGGTGTTTCCTGGTAATCGATAACCAGACCCTTTAGCGCTGGGGCTAAATCAGAGGCTATAAGCAATAGCTTTATACCCTTTTCGCTTTTCACTACTTGATCCTCTTCTTTTTCTTTGTCCAAAACCAACTCTAACTTGTTTGGCATCGCCGGGGAAGAAGTAATCCTGATAGCCACTTCTGGTTCCGTTATCTGTTTTTGTAAGAGTTCTTTAAGTTTTTCTTTTGCAGTTGCAGTCACTGTTAACATATCATACCTCCTTACCATATGCTTTTATACTTCTTATACTCATTACCCTAAGGCTTTCGGGGTTTTCTCCAAATTGGATTCTACGCTGTTACCCT